>NZ_SPPB01000023.1 GCF_004570605.1 Granulicatella sp. WM01
GGCTTTGATGACGTTATATTTTTTTATTTCATTCACTGTTAATTCTATCCTTTTCATATCTCTAGTTTATCATTTTGGGACATTTTGTCATTCGATTACTTTAAGACATTATCACATTCGATTGATAGTTAGCTAAAAATGCACATGAACGTATTTGACAAATAGATGATTGTATTGTATATTTTAGTGGTGTGAGTGTCTTTTTATAGATAACTCTCCTTGCTCTTTATAGAGCCAAAGTCCATAAGGAGGTAAATAATATGAGCCAAACAGCAAATTATGAAATTTTGTACATTATTCGTCCAAATATCGAAGAAGCTGCAAAAGAAGAATTAATTAAACGTTTTGATGCAATTTTAACTGACAACGGTGCTACTGTTAATGAATCAAAATTGTGGGCAAAACGTCGCTTAGCGTATGAAATCAAAGATTTCCGTGAAGGCATTTATCATATCGTTAAAGTATCAGCATCAGATGCTATTGCAATTAACGAATTTGATCGTTTAGCTAAAATTAATAATGACATTTTACGTCATATTATCATTAAAGAAGAAGTTTAAAATAGTAAGAGGAGGAGTTAGTAAATGAATGTTGTTTCTTTAGTAGGCAGACTTACTCGAGATGTTGAATTACGTTATACACCAAATGGAACTGCTTATGGTAGATTTACTCTTGCTGTGAATAGACGGGTAACAAATCAAAATGGTGTAAGAGAAGCTGATTTTATTAGTTGTATTGTATGGAACAAGGCAGCTGAAAATTTAGCAAATTACACACGAAAAGGGTCTCAAATTGGTATACAAGGACGTATTCAAACAGGAAGTTACGATAATCAACAAGGACAAAAAGTGTATACAACAGATGTTGTTGTTGAAAATTTTGACTTTTTAGAATCTAAGTCATCAACTGATCAAAGAAATGAGAATTATCAAAATTTTGGTGTTCCTACACAAAACACTCAATTTTCTTCTCCAACTCAATCAACTCAAAGTCCATCTGATTTTGAAACATTTGATATTTCAGATGACGATTTACCATTTTAATGAGTAGAGATTAAAAAGGAGGAAGAAAATGGCTGTGCAACAACGTGGAAACCGTGGCGGAATGCGTAGACGTAAAAAAGTTTGCTATTTCTGTGCAAATCATATTGATCACCCAGATTATAAAGATGTTGAATTATTGAAACGTTTCATTTCAGAAAAAGGTAAAATTTTACCTCGTCGTGTAACTGGAACTTGTGCAAAACATCAACGTGCTTTAACTGTAGCAATTAAACGTGCACGTGTTATGGGATTATTACCATTTACAACAGTAGAATAATAGATAAAAAACCATTTGCTTTTGCAAATGGTTTTTTGTGGTGTGAAATCTTTATATAGATTTTGTAATATGAGCATTCTAGTATAGTCATTTTATGGCTAAAAAAATATTATATTTTTAAATCATAACATGATATACTATTTAAAATAATATAAAATAGGAGATAATTATATGCCAACAACACAAACAACTATCCAACATGTTTCATTTGAAAATTGCTTAATGAATGCAGCAGGTGTCTATTGCTATTCAAAAGAAGAATTAGAACAAGTTATAAATTCATCAGCAGGCTCTTTTGTGACAAAAACAGCTACTTTAGAAGCGAGATTAGGTAATCCTGAACCACGATATATTAATACGTCACTAGGAAGTATAAATTCTATGGGATTACCTAATTTAAGTTTACACTATTATTTAGAGTATTTAATTGAACTGCAAGAAATATATAAAGAACGTACATATTTTTTATCTTTAACAGGATTAAATCAAGAAGATATTCATAAATCTTTAAAACAAGTACAAGAAAGTGAATTTAATGGATTTGTTGAGTTAAATTTATCTTGTCCAAATGTTCCTGGAAAACCACAAATTGCTTATGATTTTGAAACAACAGATAATATATTAAAACAGGTATTTTCTTACTATAAGAAACCTTTAGGCATAAAATTACCTCCTTATTTTGATATTGTACATTTTGATCAAGCAGCAGAAATTTTCAACCGTTATCCTTTAGCATTTGTTAATTGTATTAATAGTATAGGAAATGGATTGATTATTGAAGATGAGTCTGTTGTTATCAAACCAAAAGAGGGATTTGGTGGGTTAGGTGGAGATTATATTAAACCTACTGCACTTGCAAATGTACATGCATTTTATAAACGTTTAAATAAATCTATTGCTATTATTGGAACAGGTGGGGTAAAAACAGGTAGAGATGTATTTGAACACATTCTATGTGGAGCAAGTATGGTTCAAGTTGGGACAGCACTACAAAAAGAAGGTCCAGAAATTTTTGAACGATTAACACGTGAGTTAAAAGCTATTATGGAAGAAAAAGGATATAAAACATTAGAAGAATTTAGAGGAAAACTAAATTATCTTTAAAAATTTTGTCTGTTAGATAATGAGATGAATAAAAATTATGATTATTAGTTTTTAAAATTCATAATAATGAAAAAATCTATCTAAAAAATTAAACGATGTTTCACGTGAAACATCGTTTAATTTTTAGTTTAAAACATGCTATAATATAAAAAAAGGAAAAAGAGGTGTTATCATGAAAGTTATTTTTCTAGCTGATGTAAAAGGTAAAGGTAAAAAAGGCGAAGTTAAAAATGTTGCTGATGGTTATGCACAAAATTTTTTAATAAAAAATGGATTAGCAAAAGAAGCAACTACCGGAAATTTAAGTGAATTGAGTGGGCAAAACAAAGCTAAAGAAAAATTAGCAAAAGAACAACTAGAATATGCTAAACAATTAAAAGAAAAAATTGAACAAGAAGATACAGTTGTGGAAGTTTATGCTAAAGCAGGGGACGATAACCGTGTATTTGGTTCAATTACTAATAAACAAATTGCAGAAGTATTATCAAAAGAATTTAATATAGATATAGATAAACGTAAAATTGAAATGAATGCACCTATTAAAGCGTTAGGATATGTTAGGATTCCAGTAAAATTACATCATGATGTGTCAGCTAACGTGACTGTTTTAGTGAAAAAAGAGGAAAGATAATGGCATTAGATAGTATAGATCAAGAAAGACAGTTACCTAGAGATATAGAAGCAGAACAAGCCGTATTAGGATCTATTTTTTTTGATGAAACTATTTTCCCTGAAATTTTAGGCATTTTAAATGAACATGATTTTTATAGTAATAAACATAAGATTATATTTAATGTCTTAAAAAAAATAGCTGATCAAGATGAAAATATTGACTTTATTACGGTACGAAATGAATTGAGTAGGCAACAAAATTTAGAGAATATTGGTGGAGTAGATTATTTACTTGCTTTAATTGATTTTGTACCTACTGCTGCTAATGCAGTATATTATGCAAACATTGTATTAGAAAAATCCATTTTAAGAAAATTAATTCAAACAGCGACAAAAATTGTGCAATCAGGATATGAGCAAAAGGAAAATCTTGAAACTATTTTAGATAAAGCAGAACAAGCCATATTGAGTATATCTGATAATCAAAATCGTTCAGGATTTATTAGAATTTCTGATGTATTAGGAAATACGGTAGAACAGCTGGAAGTTTTAGCCAAACAAAAGGGATTTGTGACGGGGATACCAACAGGCTATATTGATTTGGATAGAATGACAACAGGATTACATCCAGAAGAATTAATTATCATTGCGGCTCGACCTGCTGTTGGAAAAACAGCATTTGTATTGAATGTTGCTCAAAATGTAGCGACTAAAGCAAATGGTGTTGTGGCGATTTTTAGTTTAGAAATGGGTGTTGAATCTTTAGTAAATAGGATGTTGTGTGCCGAAGGAAGTATTGATGCTGGAAATATGAGAACAGGAAATTTAACAAGTGATGAATGGAATAATTTATTCATTGCAATGGGAAGTTTAGGACGTTCAGATATTTATATAGATGATACGGCTGGAATTAAAATTAATGAAATTAGAGCTAAGTGCCGTAAACTTGCACAAGATAAAAAACGTATTGACCTAATTGTTATTGATTATCTTCAATTGATAGAAAGTTCTGGACGTGAGAATAGGCAACAAGAAGTTTCTGAAATTTCACGACAATTAAAAAAATTGGCTAAAGAATTAAAAGTCCCTATTATCGCCTTGTCACAGTTATCACGTGGGGTTGAGCAAAGACAAGATAAAAGACCAATGTTAAGTGATATTCGTGAATCTGGATCTATTGAGCAAGATGCTGACATTGTGGCATTTTTATATAGGGAGGATTATTATCAACGTGAAGGTTCAGAAGACGAACCACAAGTCGAAAATAACATTGTAGAAGTCATTGTTGAAAAAAATAGAAGTGGTGCTAGAGGAACAGTTAAATTATTATTTAAAAAAGAATTTAACAAATTTTCATCCGTTACATACATTCCTGAACATTAAATGTTTCACGTGAAACATTATGTGTATACATATTCTTTTGAAAAACTATTTAAAGAGTATCTAGCTATATGGATAGATGCTCTTTTTTATAAGTAAGTATTGTTTTTTGAAAAAATATAAAAATGTTATCAAAATAGTTGACGTTTCTTTTGAAAAATGGTATTTTATGTAAGGTGCTTTTATAACAGAAACCTGAATCATCAGTCGTGCTGACTGATATGAAAGCAAGACATATTGACAGTTGTTTTATTTTTTTGTGTAAAAAGTGGAACACCTGGCTATGTGGACTAGAAAAACTAGTGAGAACCCATTAGGGAAGGAGGAATATCGGAATGCCTACAATTAACCAATTAGTTCGCAAACCTCGTAAATCAGCTGTTGAAAAATCAAATTCTCCAGCGTTGAATAAAGGGTATAACAGTTTCAAAAAATCTCAAACAAATACAAATTCACCACAAAAACGTGGGGTATGTACTCGTGTGGGAACTATGACACCTAAAAAACCTAACTCTGCGTTACGTAAATATGCCCGTGTACGTTTATCAAACTTAATCGAGGTAACAGCATATATTCCAGGGATTGGACATAACTTACAAGAACATAGTGTTGTTTTAATTCGTGGTGGACGTGTTAAAGACTTACCAGGGGTACGTTATCATATCATTCGTGGTGCTTTAGATACTGCTGGTGTGAATAATCGTATGCAAGGTCGTTCAAAATATGGTACAAAACGTCCTAAAGCTAAGAAATAATTAATATATTATATATAGAAAAAATAGTTTATTGAAAGGAGGATTTAGAATGCCTCGTAAAGGTCCGGTTGCAAAACGTGACGTATTACCAGATCCGTTATACAATTCTAAATTAGTTACACGTTTAATTAACCGTTTAATGGTTGATGGAAAACGTGGTAAAGCAGCTACTATTTTATATAAAGCATTTGATATCGTTAAAGAACAAACAGGTAATGATCCAATGGAAGTTTTTGAACAAGCTATGGAAAATATTATGCCTGTACTTGAAGTTAAAGCTCGTCGTGTGGGGGGATCAAACTATCAAGTTCCAGTAGAAGTACGTGCAGATCGTCGTACAACTTTAGGGTTACGTTGGTTAGTAAATTACTCACGTCTACGTGGTGAAAATACTATGGAATTACGTTTAGCTCGTGAAATTATGGATGCTGCAAACAATTCAGGTGCGTCTGTTAAAAAACGTGAAGATACACATAAAATGGCAGAAGCAAATAAAGCATTTGCTCATTATCGTTGGTAAGATTAATTGTATAGTAGATACTTTTAATTTATTACAATTAAACATGTAAATTACCGAAGTTGAAATACTTCGGTATTTCGCTAATATAAAAATGAATAAAAATTTGGAGAGGCGTTGAAACATAATGGCAAAAAGAGAATTTTCTTTAGAAAATACTCGTAATATTGGAATTATGGCTCACATTGATGCTGGTAAAACAACAACAACTGAGCGTGTTCTTTATTACACAGGTCGTATCCATAAAATTGGTGAAACTCATGAGGGAGCTTCACAAATGGACTGGATGGAACAAGAACAAGAGCGTGGTATTACAATTACATCTGCTGCAACAACTGCACAATGGAATAATACACGTATTAACATTATCGATACACCAGGACACGTGGACTTTACTGTTGAAGTAGAGCGTTCATTGCGTGTTTTAGACGGTGCTGTTGCCTTACTTGATGCACAATCAGGGGTTGAACCACAAACAGAAACTGTATGGCGTCAAGCAACAACATACGGTGTACCTCGTATTGTTTTTGTTAATAAAATGGATAAAACAGGTGCAGATTTCCTATATTCTGTACAAACTTTACATAATCGTTTACAAGCTAATGCACATCCAATTCAATTACCAATTGGTGCAGAGGATACATTTACAGGTATCGTGGATTTAGTAACAATGAAAGCTGAAATGTATACAAATGATTTAGGAACAGATATTCAAGAAGTTGAAATTCCTGAAGATATGAAAGAATTAGCTGAAGAATGGCATACTAAATTAGTTGAAGCTGTTGCTGAAACTGATGAAGAATTAATGCTTAAATATTTAGAAGGTGAAGAAATTTCTGTTGAAGAATTAAAAGCGGGTATTCGTAAAGCTACTGTAAATGTAGAATTTTATCCAGTTCTTTGTGGATCTGCGTTTAAAAACAAAGGTGTACAAATGATGTTAGATGCAGTTGTTGATTATTTACCTTCACCAGTAGATGTTCCAGCTATTAAAGGGATTAATCCTGATACAGACGAAGAAACTGAACGTCATGCAAGTGATGAAGAGCCATTCTCTGCTTTAGCGTTTAAAGTAATGACTGACCCATTCGTAGGTCGTTTAACATTCTTCCGTGTGTACTCTGGTACATTACAATCAGGTTCTTATGTACAAAATGCAACTAAAGGAAAACGTGAACGTGTAGGACGTATTTTACAAATGCATGCTAACTCACGTCAAGAAATTCCAGAAGTGTTCTCAGGTGATATTGCTGCTGCTGTTGGATTGAAAGATACAACAACGGGAGATACTTTATGTGATGAAAAACATGAAGTTATTTTAGAGTCAATGGAATTCCCAGATCCAGTTATTGAAGTTGCTATTGAGCCAAAATCAAAAGCAGACCAAGATAAAATGGGTATTGCATTACAAAAATTATCTGAAGAAGATCCAACATTCCGTGCATCAACTAACCCTGAAACAGGGGAAACAATTATTGCCGGAATGGGTGAGTTGCACTTAGATATTATCGTTGATCGTATGCGTCGTGAGTTTAAAGTTGAAGCAACTGTAGGTGCTCCACAAGTATCATATCGTGAAACATTCCGCGCATCAACTCAAGCTGAAGGTAAATTTGTACGTCAATCAGGTGGTAAAGGTCAATACGGACATGTGTGGATTGAATTTACACCTAATGAAGAGGGTGCAGGTTTTGAATTTGAAAATGCTATCGTTGGTGGGGTAGTTCCTCGTGAATACGTACCAGCTGTAGAAGCAGGTTTGAAAGATGCAATGGAAAATGGTGTCTTAGCAGGTTATCCATTAGTGGATATTAAAGCAAAATTATATGATGGTTCTTACCATGATGTTGACTCAAGTGAAACTGCCTTTAAAGTGGCTGCTTCATTAGCGTTACGTGCTGCTGCTAAAAAAGCACAACCAACTATTTTAGAGCCTATGATGGCTGTTGAAATTACAGTTCCAGAAGAATACTTTGGAGATGTTATGGGACATGTTAACTCACGTCGTGGTCGTGTTGAAGGTTCTGAAATTCGTGGGAATGCACAAGTTGTTAAAGGTATGATTCCATTATCAGAAATGTTTGGATATGCAACAACTTTACGTTCTGCTACACAAGGACGTGGAACGTTCTCAATGACATTCGACCATTATGAAGATGTTCCAAAATCAATTATGGAAGAAATTATCAAGAAAAATGGTGGAAATAAAGAAGATTAATTTTTTATAATATGAGTTAGTGACAATAAAATATTAAGTTTATAGTGAAAAGCAATGAACTTAACGCTTTATTAGTTGATTTTATTATAGAACATGTTATAATTTTAAAGGATATATAGAGTAAATCTCTAATATACAATACAAAATGTAAATTATTAGGAGGATGGATTTAAAATGGCAAAAGAGAAATTTGACCGTTCTAAAACACACGTAAACATTGGTACAATCGGACACGTTGACCATGGTAAAACAACTTTAACAGCTGCAATTACAACTGTATTAGCTAAGAAAGGTTATGCACAAGCTTCAGACTATGCTTCAATTGATAAAGCTCCTGAAGAACGTGAACGTGGTATCACAATCAATACTTCTCACGTTGAATATGAAACAGATAGCCGTCACTATGCACACGTTGACTGCCCAGGACATGCTGACTACGTTAAAAACATGATCACTGGTGCTGCTCAAATGGACGGTGGTATCTTAGTAGTTTCTGCTGCTGATGGTCCAATGCCACAAACTCGTGAGCATATCTTATTATCACGTCAAGTTGGTGTGCCATACATCGTTGTTTTCTTAAACAAAATGGATATGGTTGATGACCCAGAATTAATCGAATTAGTAGAAATGGAAGTTCGTGATTTATTATCAGAATACGATTTCCCAGGTGATGATACACCTATTATTGCTGGTTCAGCTTTACGTGCTTTAGAAGGCGATGCTGAATATGAGCAAAAAATCTATGACTTAATGGACGCAGTTGATTCATACATTCCAACTCCAGAACGTGATACAGACAAACCATTCATGATGCCAGTTGAGGACGTATTCTCAATTACAGGTCGTGGTACTGTTGCTACAGGTCGTGTTGAACGTGGACAAGTTCGCGTTGGTGACGAAGTTGAAATCGTAGGTATTGCTGAAGAAACATCAAAAACAACTGTTACAGGTGTTGAGATGTTCCGTAAATTATTAGATTACGCTGAAGCAGGAGATAACATTGGTACTTTATTACGTGGTGTTACACGTGATAATATTGAACGTGGACAAGTTTTAGCTAAACCAGGTTCAATTACACCTCATACAAAATTCACTGCTGAGGTTTACGTTTTAACTAAAGAAGAAGGTGGACGTCATACTCCATTCTTCTCAAACTACCGTCCACAATTCTACTTCCGTACAACTGACGTTACAGGTGTTGTTGAATTACCAGCAGGTACAGAAATGGTTATGCCTGGTGACAACGTAACTGTAACTGTAGAATTAATTCACCCAATCGCTATTGAAGAAGGAACTAAATTCTCAATTCGTGAAGGTGGACGTACAGTTGGTGCCGGTGTTGTAGCTTCTATCGAAGCATAATTATTGCCGTAACGAATAATAAAGACTTAGTTCTGTTTTACAGGCTAAGTCTTTTTTGTCTATGTTAAATAGGATTGATGAGAGGTTATACAGATAAAAGTACAGTTTCTCGCTGAGGTATACAGTAAAGGGACTGGGAAAAAGCCTTAACAATAAAAAATCGCTTATAATGATGTCATCAGAAACGTTGATTCTAAGCAGTTTTTAAATTTTAATCGAAAGGATAAAATTTTATTTTTTCCCAGTTCCTTGCTTTTTATATTATTAGAAGAAGTGCATTTACCAACAGCACTTGATATAAAATAGCCGTACTAATGAACGGAAAAGTTTACCAACATGATTTATTTTTATATAAAAGAGTAAAGTCATCTTGTGAACTAAAATTTTTAATCAAATAAGTCTTTTAATGCATTTAAGTAAAAATATACAAATAGTTTTTTTAGAGTAAATTACAGTATAAAAATTATATTTTTTAAGTGATGCGCAATTTACTCTTGTCATAAAAAGAAAACATAATAAATTGTAAAAAACAGATTTTTATATAATTGAAAGAGTAAGTTTTCCATATTTGGCAATAAAATTTTTGAAGATAGGTGTGCTTTTATTAGAATAAATCGTATTTGAATATATAATTATGCAATATTTTTATTGTATTTTTAATGCCAATTTTCATATATAAACTAATAAAAAACGAATAAAATATATTTTTTATTAGTTTAGTCTGATTATTATATGATTTTGTTAAATAATATTTAGTCTTAAATTAAGTGATAAATAGTTTAATGTAACATGATATATATGTTTATATAAATGTGATTATTATTTATAAATATAGTAAATTATAACTAAATAAAATACATATACAGTTTTCTACAATAAAGTGGATAACTCTTGTTAATTTGTGGATAAATATACTGTGAAACAGTCAAAAAAACATTAAAATATCAATGTGTAACAAAGTTATCCACAAAAATAGGTGGATAAGTGTATTTATATTGTGGAAAAGTTTATAAAATAGTGGATAAACCACCCTAAAAATAGAAAAGGAATAAAAGGAATTTCTTTTTTTTGCATATTCTTTAGTAGAATGAATAAAATGGCACATAAACAAGAAAATAAAACAATAAATAGTGTGTGGATTGTGCCTAATAATAGATAGGTAATGAGAATGATTTTGACATCAGCACCACCTATGTGGTAAGGATAAATAGAATCTAGCACAATATAAATAGTCCAAATTAAAATTATGATAAGTAGTTGTATATATGAGGGTGTTTGATACAGAACGGCAACAAATGCATAGCATAGTTGCCAAGAGTTTGGCACAATATAATGCTCGCAGTCTATTTGTGCCATAAAAAATAGTGCTAAACCAACAATGAGCCAATTTATATGATTGAGAGGTAAATAATGGCTTAGTAGTCCACCGGCACATTCAAATAATGGATAGTATGCAGGAATAGAGTGCTTACATTTGGAGCATTTTCCTTTAGTACAAAGAAATGATAGGATAGGGAGTAAAGAAAACCACTGTAATGGTGTTTTACAGTGGTTACAGTATGAACGTTTTGTTGAAAAAGGGGTATTTGGATAACGATGTGCAATAAGTTGTGTAAAAGAGGCTAAAATAGTTCCGATAATAAAAGTCATAAGTATTCTCCGTTTTTATTTATAATATACGAAAAAGATTAAATATTTTGTCGGAGTTTTTCTAAATAGTTTTTAGCAATTTCTTGATTAATGTTTTTTTCTTGTTTTAACTGTTGAATTAATGGTTCAATTTCATGTAATTCAGCACCAACTGTTAAAGCTAAAGATTTTAGTTGTAGTGCCATGTGTCCTTTTTGAATGCCATCGGTCACTAGAGCACGGAGTGCTGAAAAGTTTTGTGCTAGTCCGATACTAGCAATTAAACTGGAAAGTTCTTTAGCTGATGTTGTTTGTGATAGATTTTGAGCCATCTGAGCACTTGGATGGATAGAAATACTTCCTCCTACAAAACCTATAGGTAAAGGCAAAGTGATACTACCTTTTAAGTCACCATTTTCTGTTTTACTCCATGTGGTTAAAGGGAAATAGGTTCCTGTATGACTGGCATACGCATGTGCTCCAGCTTCAATCGCGCGTGTGTCGTTTCCAGTTGCTAAAACAACTGCTGAAATACCGTTCATAATTCCCTTATTATGCGTGGTTGCTCGATAAACATCGGCAGTGGCTAATTGGTAGGCTAATATAATATGATCACGCACAGTATTTCCTGAAGTATGCTCTCCTTTAGCTAAAAGAGCACATGGAATTTGGCAAGATACACTAATTAATGATTCTGTAGCATAGTTTGATAAAATAGACATTAATGCTGGAGCATGGGAAAGTTTCTCTATTTTAGGTGTAATAGCTTCTAGCATAGTATTTAAAATATTTGCTCCCATAGCTTCTTGAGTGTCTACTAAAAGGTAAACGATGAGAAAGGCAGTGTTATCTAGGCTATATTTACATTCTACACGCAAATCTTTTGCCCCACCACCACGTTTAACAATGGAGGGATATGCAAGATTGGCATCTTTAATAAGGTCATCTTTATGAAGCATGAGCTTATGAATAGTATTGTCAATATTGTTTACATGGTAAAGAGCAATTTGGCCTATCATTATACGCTGATGTGATATTGTTGTAAATCCACCAGAGCGTGTAATGAGTTGTGCACCAAAATTTGCTGCGGCAATAACTGAAGGTTCCTCTGTTGCCAGTGGAGCATGGAATATGTTGCCATCAATTAAAATATTGGGCACTATTCCCATAGGAATGCCGTATACATGAAAAAAATTTTCAATGATTGTATTAGCTGTTTCATATGATAAAGAACATTTTTCTTGTAAAGTGTGTTGTGTTTTTTCTGAAAGATTTGGCAATTCTTGTAAAATGTGTAATCGTTCTAAATATGTTTTTTTATAAAATCCTTTAAAATGTGACATGTTTTTCACCTCATTGAAAGTATAACATATCTGTAGGTAATTTTTCTATAAATTAAATAGACAGTGAGTTTATATTATGTTAGAATAGTGAGGATATTATGGAAATGTAAATATAGGAGGAAAATATGTATAGTTTAGTATTGGCAATTTTGTCTGTTTTATGTGTGTTAATTATTATTGCTGTTGTGATGCAACCGACTAAAACAAATGCAGCAAGTTCATTGTCTGGTGGTGCAGAAGAATTATTTGTACGCCGTAAATCACGTGGTTTTGAGGCGTTTATGCAACGTGTAACAATGGTTTTACTTGTTTTATTTTTTGTAGCAGCGATTATTTTGATGTACTTGACATATAAAGGATTATAAAATAGGTATGCACGTGATGTTTCATCACGTGTTTTTTTGTGGCAAATAATGCGAGTTTGAGCTTAGAAAAACGATAGTAATGACCATGAAAAATTAGGAAAAGATTGTAAAATGAAAAGATAACATGATTTTGTTTAGATGAGTATGTAAGATAGTAGAAAAAACGTTGAAAATTTGCTAAAATAATAGTATTAAAACATAGTAATCATAATTACTGTAAAATTTAGGAGGTATTTCATGACTCGTTTAGTAAGCATGACAGACATGTTAAACAAAGCTAAAGCTGAAAAATATGCGGTAGGGCAGTTTAACATCAATAACTTAGAATGGACACAAGCAGTGTTGACAGCTGCTCAAGAGGCGAATTCGCCAATTATTTTAGGTGTTTCAGAAGGTGCTGGAAAATATATGGGTGGTGCTAAAGTTGTAGCAGCAATGGTTGAAGCATTGTTAGAAACAATGAATATCACTGTACCTGTTGCTTTACACTTAGATCATGGTTCAAGTGTTGAAGTATGTAAATCATATATTGACGCAGGGTTCTCATCAGTAATGTTTGACCATTCACATTATCCAATTGATGAAAACATTGCATTGACTAAAGAAGTTGTGGACTATGCACATGCTAAAGGTGTTTCAGTAGAAGCAGAAGTTGGAACTGTTGGTGGGACTGAAGACGGTGTAACTGGTGGTATTCAATATGCTGATTTAGAAGAATGTAAACGTATGGTTGAAGAAGCTAAGATTGATGCTTTAGCAGCAGCTTTAGGTTCTGTTCATGGTACTTATGCGGGAGAACCAGTTTTAGGTTTTGATGAAATGTTGGCTATTTCAGAAGCAACAGGTGCACCATTAGTATTACATGGTGGATCAGGAATTCCAGAGTATCAAATTAAAAAGGCTATCGAAAGAGGGCATGCTAAAATTAACGTGAATACTGAATTGCAACAACAATGGACAAAAGCTGTTCGTGAAAAATTAAATTCAGATGCTAACGTATATGACCCACGTAAAGTCATTAAACCAGGTTTTGATGCAATCGTTAAAGTAACTAAGGAAACAATGGATATTTTCGGTTCAACAAATAAAGCGTAACGATGATAAAAAATGCTTAGACTTGCTTAGCAAGTCTAAGCATTTTTTATTTACGAGGAGAAAGTACAGTATAGTTTATAAAAAATAACGGAGATGCTGAACAAGTATGCTACTGTTAGATAAGATATTGAAGTAGGGCATGCTTTGGTTGGAAAGTAAAGAGAGCAGTACTAAAAAATGATATATTTTTTATAAGAAATTGAGGGAAAAATAGAGTTTTTTTAATCATTGTAGAGAGGATATTATAGAGCGGTTGTTTTATTTTGCTTTTTTTGCTCATTTGGCTTAAAATAACTTTAGTCAAATTTGGTCAATTTGGAGGCAATATGGAATATAAAAAGAATGTGAGTATAGAAATTGAACGTTATTTAAAGAAAAGTCTGGCAGAGTCACAAGAAAATTATATTGTTGTAAAACGCTGTGATTTGGCAAACCAGTTTGACTGTGTGCCATCTCAAATTAACTATGTGATTAAGACACGTTTTAGACGTATTAACGGCTTTTTTGTTGAAAGTAAACGTGGTGGATCAGGATATATTCGTATTGAAAAAGCAAGATTTGTCAATTATGTGCAATCATTAAATCATATTATGCGTACTATTGATAAGCAGATCAGTGCTGAAAGTGGAATGGATATTATTAATATTTTGATTGAAAATGACATGATTTCAAGACGTGAATTTTATTTGTTACAAACGTTAGTGAATTATCCACTGGAAAATCATGTGAGAGCCGAATTGTTACGTATGGAATTAGAACAGTTAAAATTTGATAATTAATAAGGAGTAAATGCATGCAGTATAAAGTTACAGATAGTACGAAAAGAGTATTCGAATTATCAGAATTATATGCTCTTGAATTGGGACAACATATTGTTCAAAGCGAACATGTGTTATTAGGAATGTTATTAGAGGAAAATGGAATTGCTGGACAATTATTAAGACGCTATATTGATATGGAGAAAGTGAATGCTTTTATTGAAGCTAACCGTCACAAAGTGAAAAAAGTATCTGTAGAGTGGGGAAAAAAAGTTGAGCAAGTTTTAGAAAATGCACAAAAACTCTTAGAGTATACACAATCTCAAGAAATTGGGACGGGACATGTACTATTAGCTTTATTACAAAAAGAGTCTAAAGCTAGTCGGTTGATGAGAGAATTTAAAATTGATTTACAAGTGTTGGTTAAGGAACTTTCACAAGAAATGGGGATAGCTACACAAGATAAGCAAGCTGAATCAAGTAGTAAAACACCTATATTAGACACGTTAACACGTGATTTAACAGCCTTGAGCAAACAAGGAGATATTCCACATATTATTGGGAGAGAACGTGAAACGGAGCGTATGATACAAGTGCTAAGCCGTAAGACTAAAAATAATCCCGTTTTAGTAGGTGAACCTGGCGTTGGAAAAACGGCAGTAGCACACAGTTTGGCACAATTGATTGTAAGAGGAGAGGTTCCAGAGCAACTTAAAGATAAAAAGGTACTGAATTTAGATGTAGGCACCTTAGTTGCAGGAACAAAATATCGTGGTGAATTTGAAGAACGTATGAAGCGTTTAGTAGAGGAACTTCAACAAGAAAAAGATGCTATTCTGTTTATTGATGAGATTCACATGTTGGTTGGAGCTGGTGGAGCAGAAGGGTCTGTCGATGCGGCAAATATATTGAAACCTGCTTTGGCTAGGGGAGATATTCAAGTTATTGGTGCAACAACGTTTAATGAGTATCAAAAATATATTGAAAAAGATGCTGCATTAGAACGTCGTTTTTCTCCTATTCAAATTGATGAGCCTAGTCAAGAGAGTGCAATTCTTATGATAGAGCATATTATTTCTGATTTTGAGCAGTATCATCGCATCAGTATTCCAAAAGAAGTGATTGGTGAGGCAGTTTATTTATCTAGTCGATATATTTCAGATAGAAAATTGCCGGATAAGGCGATTGATTTGTTAGATGAGGCAGCCTCATACGTTAAGATTACTGAACCATTACAAGCTAAATCTATCATAAGAAAAGAGGATGTAACACGTTTATTGCAAGAGCATCACTATGAAGATGCAGCAAAACAATGGAAAAAGGCGAAAAAACAATTACAATATCACTCAGAATATGGGCAAGTGTTACGTAAAACAGATGTTGCAAGAGTAGTGTCAAGTTGGACAAATATTCCTCTACATGAGTTAGAGAAAAAAGAGAGTGAACGTTTGTTGAGCCTTGAAAAAGAGATCCATAAACGTTTGATTGGTCAAGATGAGGCGGTTTCTTCGGTAGCAAAAGCTATTCGTCGTTCTAAAAGTGGCATAGGAAATCCTAAGAAACCGATTGGTTCATTTTTATTCTTAGGGCAAACTGGAGTTGGAAAGACTGAGTTAGTTAAAGCTCTTTCAGAAGTGATGTTTGGATCAGAAGATAAGTTAATCCGTGTAGATATGTCGGAATTTATGGATAAGCATAGCACAAGTCGTTTAATTGGTGCTCCTCCTGGGTATGTTGGTTTTGAAGAGGGAGGGCAGTTAACTGAAAAAATACGGAAAAATCCTTATTCTGTTGTATTATTTGATGAAATTGAAAAAGCTCACCCTGATGTGTTCAACGTCCTACTTCAAATTTTAGATGACGGTTATGTGACAGATACAAAAGGGAGAAAGGTTGATTTTAGAAATACCATTATTGTGATGACGTCTAATTTGGGTGCAACAACACTTAGAGATGATAAGACGGTTGGATTTGGTGCGAGTGAGAAATCAACACATCATGCTGCTGTGGAAAAGGTTGTTCGCGAGGAATTGAAAAAAGCGTTTAGACCAGAGTTTTTAAATAGGATTGATGATATTATTGTGTTTAAAGCGTTAAATCAGCAGGAAGTTAAGGAAATTGTCAAGTTAATGCTTCGTGCAACGTTAAGTCGTTTAGCGTACATGCAAGTTACGGTTAATGTGTTGCCAAGTGTCATTGAAAAAATTGCAAAAGAGGGCTTTGATGTTGAATATGGTGCTAGACCAATCAAACGGTTTATTCAAAAAGAAGTAGAAGATATGCTTAGTCAAGCTATTCTGTCTGGAGATATTTCTAATGGAACACATTTAAAATTAGGTGTTAAAAAAGGGAATATTGTGTATCATATTGTATCTAAGTAGATCATGTGTTATAAGATTGAAAAGATAAAAGTTTGGTTAAACAAAAGATTTTGTAAAAATGGATATTAAGCTGAAAAGCTAGAAAATAGATAAAACTGTATGAGATGTCTAGTCATTTCATACAGTTTTTCAATAGGGAAGAGTAAAGGAGTGTAAGTGTTTAATGCAGTATAATTTATAGATAATATGAGTGATTCAGTAGTTAGAGATAATAAGGAATAGGATTGATGTGTTATCGTGATTGATTGTATAGGTATCAAATAGAATAGAGAAGGTGTAAATTTTGTTTAGACATTTACAATGAGCAAGTTTGTTTTGGTAGGAAATGTTCAGCAAAAATGCACAAGACGTGCTATAATAGCAATATAAGAATGTGAGGAGTTGAGTTGTTTGGCAGATAAAGTACAGTTATTTTCTATTTTGCTAGAGCAAATAGGATTGAAAAATCATCATGTGTGTAAGGACTATGATGGACAAGTTCGTTTAGAAAAGGTTGTGGTCAGCACAAAAGAAAATAGATGGCAATTTTATTTGACACAAGATTTGTTAATGCCGTATACGCATTTTGAATTGATTAAAACGGCAATTCAAGAAACTTTTGTGACAATTGCACAGACTGTTACTGTCATTCAAGCAAAGTCAGCTCCCTTATCTATAGAGATGATAAGAGAGTATTGGTCTTATGTCATTGAATGTGTTGTTGGAGATAATCAAGGGTTGAAACATGTTCTAGTCAACCAAGATGTTCAATTAGTGGATAATCAGCGATTACGTTTGAGTGTGGATAGTGAGTATACGCATGATTATGTTAAGGAAAAATGCTTAACAGGAATAAAGCAAGTGTTTATGGGGCTAGGTTTTCCTCAGTTTACTATTGAACTTGTTTTAGATAAGGAAATGGCACAACAAAAACAAGAGGCATTTATTAAAAGACAACAAGAAGAATTAAACCAATTAGCACATCAAGCACAAATTCAAATGGAGCAACAAGCAGTCAAGGAGCAAGTAGAACTTAAAGAAGAGGTAACATTAGAGGGGAATGTGATTTTAGGCCGTCAGATTAATCCAGATGAACCAGTCGTGCAAATGGGAGATTTGGTCGATGAACAACGCTCAGTATTAATTCGTGGGTATATTTTTGCCTCTGAATCAAAAGTAACAAAAAATGGTCGAAACGTCTATACAATAAAGTTTACGGATTATAGCGGATCGTTTGCGATTAAGTTGTTTGCTAGAAATGAGAAAGATGCCAAGATTTATGATGCGTATTTGAAAAAGGGAAATTGGATTAAAGTGCGTGGCGATTTGCAAGAAGACCAATTTTTAAGAGATATTGTCATGGTGCCAAGAGATATTAATTTGGTTGATGTCCGTCCACGGATAGATACGGCAGTAAGCGAGCATAAACGTGTTGAATTGCATGTGCATACAACAATGAGTCAAATGGACGCCACAAATAATATTGCTGATTATGTTGCTCAAGCGGCTAAATGGGGACATAAAGCGATTGCGATTACCGATCACGGAGGAGTTCAAGGATTTCCAGATGCACATTGGGCTGGTGTAAAACATGATGTTAAAATTTTGTACGGTGTTGAAGCGTATGTGGTTGATGACGGCGTACCTGTAGCCTATAACTTGCAACATGTGTTGTTATCCGATGCTACCTATGTTGTGTTTGACGTGGAAACAACAGGTTTGTCAGCTGTTTATGACACCATTATTGAATTAGCAGCGGTCAAAATGTACAAAGGGAATGTGATTGATACATTTGAAGCATTTATTAATCCTGGGCATCCACTATCGTCTACGACGATTTCATTAACAGGCATTACTGATGAGATGGTAAGAACACAAGGGCGTTTAGAAAAAGATGTGTTAGAAGATTTTCAAAAATTTTGTGAGGGAGCCATTTTAGTGGCACATAACGCCACTTTTGATATGGGATTCTTAAATACATCTTATCGTAAGTTGAATATGCCTGAAGCAAATAATCCAGTAATTGATACGTTAGAGTTATCTCGTGCATTACACCCTGAATTGAAATCCCATCGTTTAAATGTATTAGCAAAAAAATATGGTGTATCTTTGGAACAACATCACCGTGCAGTATATGATTCTGAAACGACAGGACATCTGTGTTATATTTTCTTAAAAGAGGCACAAGAAAATTACAATATTTTATACCATGATGAATTGAATAAAGATATTGGAGCTAATGATGCGTACAAGCGATCTCGTCCATTTCACGTGACTATTTTGGCAAAGAATGAGAAAGGATTAAAAGATTTATTTAAAATTGTGTCTAAAAGTAATGTGGAATATTTTTATCGTGTTCCACGTGTTCCACGTTCCGTTTTAGTGGCACACCGAGAGCATCTCCTTTTAGGCTCTGCTTGTAGTGAGGGAGAAGTATTTGAGGCAATGATGCAAAAAGGGTATGATGAAGCCTTGAAAAAGGCAGAATTTTATGATTATTTGGAAGTGATGCCTAAAGAAGTGTATGCTCCGTTAATCAATCAAGAGTTGGTGCATTCTGAAAAAGAGTTAGAAGAAATCATTAAAAATATTATTAAAATCGGAAAAACATTGAATAAATTGGTTGTTGCAACTGGAAATGTGCATTATTTGAACAAAGAAGATTATATTTACCGAGAAATTTTAATTTCAACGATGAAAGCAAATGTTAATCGTGAAATGCATTTTCCCAAAGTCCATTTTAGAACAACCGATGAGATGATTAGATGCTTTGATTTCTTGGAAAAAGAAGATATTGATGATATTGTGTGGAGAAATCCACAGAAGATTGCAGATAGTATTGAGAAAATTTCGCCAGTCAAAAAAGATTTGTATACCCCAAAAATTGAAGGGGCAGAAGAAGACATTACAAATTTAAGTTACAATGAGGCTAAACGTTTGTATGGAAATCCTCTTCCAGATATTGTTGAAAAGCGTTTGGAAAAAGAGCTGAAAAGTATTATTGGGAATGGATTTTCTGTTATTTATTTGATTTCGCAAAAATTGGTGCATAAAAGTGTTGCCGATGGGTACTTAGTTGGTTCTCGAGGATCGGTTGGATCTAGTTTTGTAGCGACTATGACAGGAATTACTGAAGTTAACCCACTAGCACCACACTACCGTTGCCCAAATTGTCAATACTCAGAATTTTTTGAAGAGGGAGAGTATGGGTCAGGTTATGATTTACCTGAAAAAGAATGTCCAAATTGTCAACATATCTTAGATAAAGATGGGCAGGATATTCCGTTTGAAACATTTTTAGGCTTTTACGGAGATAAAGTACCCGATATTGATTTGAACTTTTCAGGAGATTACCAAGCAAAAGCTCACGCATATACAAAAGAGTTATTTGGAGAAGATTATGTGTATCGTGCAGGAACAATTGGTACAGTAGCTGAGAAAACGGCTTATGGGTATGTTAGAGCTTATGAACGTGATAAAAACTTGCAGTACAAGTCTGCAGAAGTGGATCGTTTAACGTTGGGAGCAACTGGTGTAAAAAGAACGACAGGACAGCACCCAGGAGGAATTATTGTTATTCCAGATTATATGGACGTGTATGATTTTACGCCAATTCAATATCCAGCAGATGCTCAAGATGCTGAATGGCGTACTACGCATTTTGATTTTCATTCTATTCATGACAATGTCTTAAAATTAGATATTCTTGGACACGATGATCCGACCATGATTAGAATGCTGCAAGACTTATCTGGTAGGGATCCACGTACTATTCCACCAACAGATCCAGATGTGATGAAAATTTTTCAAGGAACAGAAGTCTTAGGCGTTACACCTGAACAAATTGATAGTAAAATGGGAACATTAGGTATTCCTGAATTTGGAACAAAATTTGTTCGAGGTATGTTAGAAGCGACTAAGCCGAGTACATTTGCAGAATTGTTACAAATTTCCGGACTTTCTCATGGAACAGATGTTTATCTAGGAAATGCTGAAGAGTTGATTAGAAAAGGTATTGCACCACTGTCTAAAGTAATTGGCTGTCGGGACGATATTATGGTGTATTTAATTCATGCAGGTTTGGAGGACGGAATAGCTTTCAAAATTATGGAAAGTGTGCGTAAAGGAAAAGGTATTCCAGAAGAGTGGCAAGAGATTATGCGTGAGAATAATGTTCCGGAATGGTATATTGACTCTTGTTTAAAAATTAAATACATGTTCCCTAAAGCGCACGCTGCTGCGTATGTGTTGATGGCATTACGTGTGGCTTACTACAAAGTGCATGAACCATTATTATATTATTGTGCTTATTTTTCAGTTCGTGCTAATGATTTTGATTTGGTTAGTATGGTTCAAGGAAAAGAAATGGTTAAAACACGCATGAAAGAAATCAACGATAAAGGCTTAGATGCGACTGTAAAAGAAAAAAGTTTATTGACTGTTTTAGAAATTGCCAATGAAATGTTAGAACGTGGCTTTACGTTTAAAATGGTCGATATAAAAAAATCGGATGCCTCAAAATTTATTATTGAGGGCAATAGCTTACTTGCTCCGTTTAGAGCTGTACCAAGTTTAGGTGGTAGTGTGGCACAACAAATTGTTCAAGCAAGAGAAGAAGGTGAGTTCCTTTCTCAAGAAGATTTAGCTAAGCGTGGGAAATTGTCCAAGACATTGATGGACTATTTTGTTGAAAATGGAGTATTGTCAGATTTACCTGAATCCAATCAATTATCTTTATTTGATTTTTAATAGTGAGTGCTATAGCTAGCAACAACAGTTAGTGATGTGCGTATGATAAGAACACACGAATGAGGGTGTCCTACTCTCTAATGGATGGCATGCTTAATAATAGTGTGTGTTTATATACTCATAGGGAAACAAAGAGTTTATATGATATAAACAGCAAGAAATGAATAGATTTTCTTGCTGTTTGTAATGGTTCTGTATGTAAAATATAAGATAAGGAGACTGTATGTTTTGGAAATTATTTAAGACAACCTTTATGATTAGTGCCTTAACATTTGGTGGTGGTTATGTCATTGTCCCATTAATGAAAAAAAGTTTTGTCAATGACTTGTCATGGATTGATGAAGAGGAAATGATTGACCTTGTTGCAATTGCACAAACTTCACCAGGTGCGATTGCAATCAACACCTCAATTGCTATAGGGTATCGTGTGCTAGGTGTTTCAGGAGCATTAGTAGCACTAGTGGCTACCTTTTTACCACCAATGCTTATTTTAATGGGTATGTTTGTTGTGTATGATGCTTTAAAAACAAATCAATTTATTATGCATCTCCTCTCTGGCATGCAAATAGGGGTGTGTGCAGTGATGATTGATGTTGTGATGTCCTTAATGTTGGGCATAAAACGGCAACAGAGTGTCACATCTTGGGGAATTTTTAGTGTATCCCTTGTTTTAGCTACTGTATTCCATGTCAATTTACTTATTATCATTTTGATGATGACAAGTTTTGGCATAGTTGGTCATCTCATTGAAAAGAGGATAAAGCATGAACATACTCATTGACTTATTTTTAACATTTATGAAAATTGGAGCATTAAGTATTGGAGGGGGTTATGCATCTCTTGCCTATATTCAAAGTATTGTTGTTGAAGAAAAAGGCTGGTTGGATATGACAAGTTATGTCGATTTGTTGACACTTTCCCAAATGACACCGGGGCCTTTGGCGATTAATTCAGCTAGTTTTGTGGGCATGAAAGTGGCTGGACCACTTGGGGCAATTGTGGCAACAATTGGAAACGTTATTCCCTCACTACTCATTGTCCTTTGTTTATCCATGCTCTATTTTAAATACAAACGTTTGAGTGGTATGCAATTGGTCATGTCCTCAATTCGTCCGGTTGTCGTTGCGTTAATTGCTTCGGTTGTGTATGGCTTAGTGTTGAACTTGGCTAATGGGCAACGTGCTATTATACACATTATATTACTTTGTATTTGTGTTCTGGTGTTACGCTGGAAAAAAGTAAATGCTATGGTTATGATTATCGCAACGGGAATAATAAATGTTGTGATATCTCTTTTTTAGATAAAATGAATGAAAATAAATAGTAGAAATACTGAAAAAGCGACTGAATGATAGATGTTTAGATAAAATTTGAAATCACGTTTTGAACATGTAAAAAAATACCGACTTTAAATCAAGTGCTTATACACTTTGATTTAAAGCCGGTTATGTTTTGTCTAGCACTATTTAAATTTTATTTAGGCATATTAAAAAATAGATAGAATTAAGGTAGGCTTAGATTAAACGTTTGCTATATCGCTAATGGAAATCACTTCATCAGCTAAGTTCCAAATAATTGGATTATGCGTTGCTATAATAATGGTTCGTTGGTCATTCTTTAAAGAAAGCAGTAGCTGCATAATGTCTTGTGATGTTTTCGGATCTAGAGCAGCAGTTGGTTCATCTGCTAAAATAATTGGTGGATCTTTCAAAATAATTTTAGCCAAAGCAACCCGTTGTGCTTCTCCTCCAGAAAGAGCAAATATTTTTTGATTTAAGTCCAAATAATCTAAACCAACTGTTGCTAAAGCTGCTTTTTGACGTTTGTTTTTTTCTTGTTTAGACATTTTTTGCCCGATTAATCCTAAATCTAAGTTATCAGCAATGCTTTGATTGTCTAATAGCCCAAAATTTTGGAAAAGATAACCAATGTGATGACGGAAATAAGTATAGGTTTTAATAGTTTCTAAAGGCTGATTATGATAGAATACGCTTTGTTTAGCACAGGGTTCTAATTTGGCTAAAATATTTAAAAGTGTTGTCTTTCCACTGCCGCTGCTCCCGATTAAAGCATACACTTTACCTTTTTCAAAGGTAACCTGAGTATTTTGGAATAGGGTGCGTTTATCAAATGTTTTGGTTAAATTCTTAATGGTTAGCATCATTATTCTCCTTTTAAAACAGTAACGGCTGTTTTTTCTTCTTTTTTCATCTGATAGTATAGGGTAATTAAAGCGTTTAGAACAAATAGTGTCAATGTTATGGAACCAATGCTGAGATGGCGTGTTAGGAATAAAACAGCGGTAAATCCAAACAATAGTACACTGAATTGTATTGTCAAATAAAGTTGATGTAGTTCAATAAAGTGCATTCCTGCAATCCGTTTAATGAAAATATCCCGTCTAAATTGTTCAAAGTACAGTAAATTCATCGCATTGAATAAAATAAGGGAGGTTATCACGCCTAAAATACTACTCATTAGTGCTATTGTGTTATCTAACTTAATGTTTTCTACTTGTGTGTAGTAATTTAACTTAGCATTTTCAAGACGGGTTACTAAATGGTAAGAATCGTATTTTTTCAACAAATTGACAGTATTATCATATCCGTATAAAAACAAAGAAGTGTCTAATATATTTTCCCAGAATAATGTGTATCCGGATAAATGCTTTGTTGAGTTTGGTGTTAGGACAACAATGATAGAATCTTTTAAAAATTGTTTAGGGGATACGGAGGATTGATTGAATATAAAGTATTGCTGATTATTGGGCAAATAATCTACAATAGCATTAAAATTGGCAGGTGGACCATCAATATTTTTCTTATTCATAAAGTCAGTATAGACTTTTTGGTAGTGTGCCGTATCCTGTTTAAGTGATTCAGGCAAGAGTAGAGCAAATTGACCTGGTTGCAAATGGGTTATTTTTTCTTTGATAGAAGCATCTATTGGCATAGAAATAACATCAAAATAGTTTGGTGTAACATAAAGCGTATTGGCAAGTGGATCATAGTCATCAAGGGTTAAATGAGCAGTTTCAGTACTTTTTATAGTTATCTCACGAAGATTATGCTTAACAAGTAGTGCATGATGATGTGTCACGGCTTCATCTAGGAAATTAATCCAATTTGCATCTTGCTGGTCTTTTGCTTCTTTATTATTAAGTTTAGATAAATAAAATGATAAATTAAACCAGTTGTCTTGCTTATCCCATGCTTTCTTAGAGGATAGTTGCTGTTCTAATAGTTGAGAATAAAGATGAGAACGATATATTCCAAAGCCGACGACAACAATAGCCACGAATTGACCAAAAAGGAGAATCATAAGTAAACGCTTTAAAGGTAATTTACCTTTAATAATCGCCATTAATCCATTTTTCTTTAACCCAAAGAGATACACAAAACTAAATAAGATAGAAATACTAAAGAGTATGCCAGCATACATAAACACGGCATTTAGCAATAATGTAAGGAATGGCATATAAAACAGTCCATTACATAAGAAAAATAAGCAACCTACACTAAATGATAAAACTGCACAGACTAATATATTTAATCCGTCGGATAGAATGGCTTTTAAAACGAGGGTACTGAGTTTTTCGCCAGCGATGAGTCTAATGCCGACTTGACGCAATTCTTTAATCCGATAAATGATTGTTAAAGAAACAAATGTTATCATCAATACAAATACAACAAGAGCGAAAGTATTGCTTAAAGCAATAGACATCACATAAGACCAATCAGGTTCTTGAGGGAATAAGCGAGTAGAAAAATCAAGATTTTCTAGTGTTTCTTGTAACGTTGACACAGATAAGTTGCCTTTTACAATCAAGTAGGCATTGGCTAAATCGCTTTCTTGTGCTTCTTGATCGCTTGCTTGTGTAAACCCTTCTGGTAAATTGCCACCATAAACAGCATAAACAAAAATGGTATTGCTTTGTTCGTTTAAAAGTGGAATTCGTCTAGCGATGACACTATTTGTTTCTTTTGCTAGAGTGTCTAAAGCCATTTTGACTTTGGTGTGCTCATTTGTAGAATGTCCTGATGTACTTTCCACATGGACAGAGGGATAAAAAGCATAACGGATTTGATGCTCTCTTGTGTGTACTACCCATACAAAAAATAGTGTAATAATAGCTGTTGATAAAAAAATAAATAGTCGCTTCATAGAGTGCCTCCTGATATGAAATATAAGAAGTAGCTAAATCATCGTTTAGTTACTTCTACATTTTTTAACACATATTATTTTCCGTAACCATGTCCTGCACCAAAAGAAACATGTTCTCCCCAAAAAGTGTTAATGAATGCTTTAGAAGTATTTCCGAGTAGAGCTGTTACGTTTTTTGCTTTAGAATCTCTATGTCGAACGACTTCTGACCAATGAGTTACAGTTCTGTGATAATAGTTTGAAAAAGCTCCCCAGTTATCTGAATCGTGATGTCCACCATAACTCCAGATACCACCCTTATAATCAATTTTGCCAAAGCAGTTGTAGAGATAGCACCTAACACACTTAAAGATAAAATCCCCATTGCTAATTTCTTTTTGATACGCATAATAATACCCTAAAAAAATAATTAATGTATAAAAACGTTTTATGTGTAGATTATAAACTGTTTAAAAGAGTTTGTCAACGGTTACATTGTTGAGAAAGATAGATTTTTCGATGGTCTGCTATATTATTTGATTTGGATAAAAAATATTAAATAAACATAAAAAGAAAAGATTTTTAAGAGAATATAGTATTAAGCAGAAAAAATGAGTCAGGTACTGATGTTTGCGAGCAGGTTTTAAGATTTTAAATAAAGTGAGAAAAAACCCGTGTTGTAAAATGAAGTGCAACAAATAAAAATAAACAAAAAAACATGAAAATCAGCTATACTAAAGTTGCTAAACCAAATAGATAGGAAGATTTTCATGTCTGAAGTACATTATACCACAAAACGACACTATAAACACTTAAGTGATAAAGAAAGAAGTCAAATTGAAATATTATTAAACGAGGGCTATACTATTTCA
>NZ_SPPB01000024.1 GCF_004570605.1 Granulicatella sp. WM01
GTTTAAATATTTTACATATTTACGAACTCGAGTATTTTTAGTGCAAGAAAAATTATTTAAACCATCTTAATATGGGCTGAAAAGTCTATCAAATCAGTATGCTTATTGTCAAGGCACGCTCACGCTATAAACCTTGACAACTGCATACCGATTCGAAAAGAAACAATTAGCCCTATTAAGAAAAAACAACTTAATATTTGCTGGAATTTTTACTTACCAACATAATTTGACGAAGAGCCCTAATTTATCCTTTATAATAAATAGGGCTGATTGTTTGAATTGATTTTTTAAAACTGCGAGAAATCTTCGTTTATAAACGCTGATTTCTCGTCATTTTTGTTATTTGGATTTTTTATAATATGAAGCAAAAAATGGGTTTACATTTAGACATATTATAAAGCTATTTAATCTGTATTAGGGAATGGGAAAATATACAGTGAAAGCAGATATTTTAGAAATGATTATAAAATAATGATGGTAAGTAGAAGGAATTTAATGGTATTGGATACCATTCATTAAAATGACTTTAATATGTAAATTAATGTATACTATATGTAGGGTAAAATAAATGTACGCAATAGTAAAGGATAGTGTTAATGATATAGAAGTACATACTTTAATGAGAAGGGTAAAATGCTATTTTTATACTTTGCTCAATTAGTATAAAAGATGAAATATTTCGACCCATTACATGTTGATAGAGTATAATAGGAATAAGAAAAGGTGATGAAATGACTGAAAAAGAAAAAATGTTAAACAAAAAATTATATGATGCAAATCATGACAGAGAATTAGCTCAAGAACGTCAAGTTGCTAAAGATTTATGTTTTCAATTTAATCAAACAATGCCTTCTGATGTTATAGCACAACATGCTATTATTCAAAAATTAATTGGAAAAACTCAAGAAAATGTAACATTGACTGCTCCTTTTTGGTGCGATTACGGATATAACATATCATTAGGGAAAAATTTTTATGCTAATCATAATCTTGTTATCTTAGATTGTGCCAAAGTAACATTTGGTGATAATGTATTTATTGCACCACATTGTGGATTTTATACAGCTGGTCATCCCATTGATGTGCAGCGACGCAATCAAGGACTGGAGTATGCATACCCTATTACAGTAGGAAATAATGTATGGATTGGTGCAGGAGTTCATGTTTTACCGGGAGTGACTATTGGAAGTAATGTCGTCATTGGTGCTGGCAGTGTAGTATCTAAAGATATTCCGGACAATAGTGTTGCATTTGGGAATCCTTGTCGTGTTATTCGTCCAATAACAGATGCAGATAAGCAAATATCTTATGATAAATAAACAAAATATAACAAAAATATACACTATTAAAAAATAGTAAAATTTTATAGAAGCTAATAGTTATTCTGAGATTAAAAGCTGAATATAAGGTAAAAAAGAACTAAAAAGTAGATGTTCTTTTTATAGTACTAATTCTTCTCTATTTATTGTGTCTCTGTATAAAAATAATACGGAATTGTTACAGAAAGCGATATTAGAAGTCTTGAAAAAATCAGTGTTTGCGTTACTATATAAGAGGTACTCATCATAGGAGGTAAGAATAATGTAAACAAAAAATTCAGTTTGCAAAATTAGCTCTTATGTGTTTAAGTGCAGCGACTTAGTTTGAACTGTTGAAGCTAAAACATTAACAGATATTATGCCAAATGTTAAATTTTAGGATATAAGGAATGAAGAGTATATTTCTCAATAAGAAGTAGAGGCAACAACTCGAGAAATAGCCTTATTATTAGGGGGAAAATTTGTAAATGAACCAATAAGAGTAATAGTAGGACAGACAGAAGTGGTTAAAACAACTACAAATAAGACCGTTAAAATAGAGGTTCCAATGACTAAAGTGTGACAATAAAGGTGAGGGATGTCCGTAGTAAATTCAGGTACAATTGTACTCAGATAATTAATTTGTAATTGGATAACTACTAACTTTATTACAGAAAAATGATTGGTCTGGAAAATTTACAAACTCAAATAAATACCATGCAGATACTGGGAAAGAAGTTGTCTATATAGTATTAGAAGTGATACAATCAAATCATTACAAGATAAAAGACATTACTGGAAATGTTGTTACTGGATTTACGCTTACAAGTGAGATTAATAAAATGTATACAAAACGTGGGTGGATGGAGATCCAGAGCTTATTCCAATGAATATATATTGTGTAAATACGATGAAAGTTAATGGTAGTAAGCGTCAGAAAAACACATGTGCAATTATATGCAAATGGTATAACTAAAGGAACTCTAGTGACATTAGATGATACAATGCAGTGGAGGTGTACATGGCGAAATTTAAACGAACATGTTAATATGTACAGTTAAAGAAATAAGTAAAATAACAGGATATGCGAGCGTGATTGGTAGTGTAGAGTGTGGTAAGGTGACGATTGTGAACACACATTTATCGGAAATAACACGTATTTCAGGTCAAAAATCATGGCATGATGAACAGAATAAAGTAGTAGTACGTCCAGAAAAAATTCCAGTATGCTTGTATGTAAATGGTATTGAAATGGTATTTTTAGATGTGAATAAGGCAACGTATTAGACGCATACATTTGAACAGTTGCCAGTATATAAAGATACCAAAAAGATTGAGTATACGATAACTGAAGGCAGTATACAATATTATACAGCAAAAATTTAATGGCTATCGTATAGACAATTACTGTAATTTGCCACAGAAAAATGAAACATTACCTAACACACGGGAGGAGGTGACATCTGTTAGTTTAGTATTAGGAGTGATAACTCTAGTAGCTAGTGTGATAGTGCGTTTATGAAACCAAAATAGGTAAATCTGTGAGAATAATGGAATAGACAAAATATTTAAATTGAATACTAAAATAATGGATAATTATTTGTATGGTTTAGTTTATAACAAAAGTCGTATTGGGGTGTAGGGTTGGATAATGGTAGTGTATTTCATAATATCATAAAAATAATGAGATTCTTCTATATCCTATTACTTTACGTTTAGCAAAACGTTTTTAATTCATATATAACAAAAGCACTACATTTCCAAACTAGGAAATGTAGTGCTTTTTATAATGTTGTTTATTAGTTCTATTTAACGTTTAGAAGTTGTCGTAGTTGAATAAGTTGTTGATTTTTCTTCAGTCGTTGAATGCTTAGAAGTTGTTGAACTTTCTTCATCTACTGGTTTTTGTTGTGAAGTTTGAGAAGTTGAGGTTGTTGTCGTAGTTGTTGTGATAACTGGACGATATGTTCCTTTAACATAGACTTCTGAAGCGTATCTTTCTACTGAACTAGGTTGTTTCCAGTCTGGTGTGGTTATATCTTTGGATAAGTATGACATCATTTCTTGATAAATTAATTGTGGATAGCGTGATTCAGCGTAGTTTAAATATCCACCTTCAGATACTGGGCTATCATACCCTACCCATGTTGCAATAGAGTATTTTTGTGTGTAGCCAACAAACCAAGCATCCGGTGCAGCATATTCAACACTTTTACCGCCAGTTGCAATTTCTAACTCACTATCTGTATAGTTAGTTGTTCCAGTCTTTCCAGCATGTGCCAATCCTCTAATTCCAGAAGATGATGCATTAGAACTTCCTGGAATACCTTTTAGAATATCTGTAATAATATATGCCGTAGACTCTTTCATGGCACGTGTGCCTTCGCCAACATAAGTGGCAGTTTCATTGCTACGTGTTACAATTTTATTAATTGTATAAGGTTTATAGTAGGTTCCTCCATTAGCTAAAGCCGAATAAGCAGCACTCATTTGTAATGGGCTGGCAACAAATCCGATAGAGTTAGACTCTACCAATCCGTCAACACCATTATTGGACACTTTAATACCTAATTTAGATAAGAAAGCATAGGCATTATCTAAACCAACTTCACGCAATGTACGTAAAGCAGTAGTATTACGTGAACCTTGTAGAGCCGCACGCATTGTAATATCTCCTTGATATAATTTATCCCAGTTGTATAAAGACATTCCACTAGTGTATTTAATTTCAGAATCAGACATAACAGTTGCCGATGAGTAGTTTAAATATTCAACAGCTGGTCCATAATCAATAATTGGTTTTGCCGTTGAACCAACACTACGTGTTGCACTTGTTGCACGATTTAATCCAAGTTGAACGTTAATATTTCGTCCTCCTGCTAAGGCAACAACAGCACCGTCTTGAGGATTTGTAATGGCAACAGCTGCTTGGATATTATTATCCAGCCATTGAATATAATCTGCTGAATTTAAAACAGAAACTAAATGTTTTTGGGCATCCATATCTAAATTAGTATAAATTTCCAATCCGTCAGTATATGGATCTAAAGTTGTTTTTTCTTTTATTTCTGATAGAACAACTTGAAGATATGAGTCAATAGCTAATTCGTTGGCAGTTTTATCGTTAGAATGGTCGACCATATTTTCTTTAATATCCGTCTTGATTGCTTCATCATACTGTGTTTGAGTAATTTTTTCGTTACTTAGCATGGCTTCCAAAACAGTATCACGTCGTTTACGTGCCTCTTCAGGATAGATATAAGGATCATAAGCAGACGGAGCCTGCACTAAACCTGCTAGTAGAGCAGCTTGTGGAAGTGTTAGTTCGCTTGCTTGTTTACCGTAATAGTATTGAGCAGCAGTTCCAAAACCATAGGTGTTATTTGCTAGATAAACTTTGTTCATATATAAAGCTAAAATATCTTTTTTAGAATATTCTCTTTCTAGTTGCATAGACAACCATGCTTCTTGAATTTTACGTTTAATATTTTGATCTTCTTGTGTTGTAGAAAACACAGATAACTTAATGAGTTGTTGAGTAATTGTACTTCCACCTTGAGCAAGTTTTCCACTACTAATATTAGCAAATAAAGCTCCAGCAATGCGGATTAAGTCTACTCCTTTATGATCGTAAAAACGTCTATCTTCAATAGACAGTAAAGCATCTTCAAGAAGTGAGGGAATAGAATTGGCATCAATTAAAATACGATCGTTTCCACCTAAAGTTGTAATGACATTGCCTTTATTATCGTAAATAGTAGAAGGTAATGTTCCAACTAAATCTTCTCTAGTGACATTTGGTGCATTTGAGATAAAATAGGCGCACACCCCAACAATTGCAATGACAGCAAGTGAGAAAAAGGAAATAAGATAAATAAATAATCTCTTCCAAAGATTTTTTTTCGTTTTTTTAGACGTAGCGTTTTGTTTTCCTTTATTTGTACGTGATAATTGTGTTTTTTGATTAGACATGATAATTCTCCTTAACACATTAAAATTTATTATTTTGTTGAATTAATTTTTCAACAACTCGTAAATATGGAATAATTGGAGCATACTCGATTGGAATTTCATACCCGTATTTTTCAATATAAGACAAAGGGATAGATTTTCTTTTTCCCTCAAGATGTTTTGCACGCCAAAAAGAAATGAACTCTTGAGCTTTAAGGAGAAATACTCTGTTAAGCGTTGAAAATTTAAACAATATGAATGTGATGCCTTCCTGTGATAAGCATTGCTCCATGTGACGCACTTGATGTTCATGAAAATTTATTAATGGAAAAGATGTTTTATGACGTGTTTCTTTTGCCTCAAAATCAATATAGTATCCTTTAAATACACCGTTGTAGTCAGTTGTAGAGGCTTGTCTAAAATAGGCTTCTTTAATCACTGCAGCACTTCGTTTAGGATAATCTACTCTTACAATTTGAACTGGAGTAGGTTTTTTATGAATGACAGCAATATTTTTTTGTAAATAATAGGCATTAGATTGGTTAATCTGTTCTTCAAAGCCCATACCCCTATTGGCATATTGTGTTTTTTGTCCAAGCTGTTTAGAGCTAGGAAATATTCCTGGGGGATAATGAATAGGCATAATCTTCTCCTTTATTAGTACACTATATAGACTATTGATTATTTTTATACTATAAGTAACATGTTATCACAATGCACACAAAACAGTCATGCATTGTCTAACATAGATATTATAACAAAAAAATAGAAATTCGCATACGTTTTTTGTTTTAAAGACAAATATATTGTATAATAAAAAATGATTGGAGGAAAAAAGATGACTATTTCAAGAGAAATAAAGAAACGTTTAGGTATTACATTTCATAATCCATCATTATTACAAAATGCATTCACACATTCATCATACGCTAATGAGCATAGACGATTGAAGTTAGAGCATAATGAGAGATTAGAATTTTTAGGAGATGCTGTTTTAGAAATTATCGTATCAGAATATTTATTTCACAATTTTTTGCAATGGACAGAAGGGAAATTAACACGTTTTAGAGCACAATTAGTGTGTGAACAGACGCTTTCTACTCTTGCAAAGGAATGTGGATTTCATCAACTTATTCTATTGGGGAAAGGGGAAGAAAGTAGTGGAGGTCGTCAAAGACTTTCTTTATTATGTGATGTTTTTGAAGCCTTTATTGGTGCATTATATTTAGATCAAGGATTAACTGTGACAAGAAATTTTGTATTAAGTCAAATTGTGCCTAAAATTGAAGAACAAGAGACATATTTGTTTACAGATTATAAAACATTATTACAAGAGTATTTACAAAAAGATGGTGCTGTATCCATTAAATATACCATTGAAAAAGAAGAGGGGTTGGCTCATGACAAAAGATTTGAAGCAAGTGTGTCTTTAAATGGGAACATTATTGGATACGGTGTAGGGAAGAATAAAAAATCAGCAGAACAATTAGCTGCTAAACAAGCATACGAAAGATTAGGTGAGTAGTTTTTGAATTTAGAAAGAATAGAGATTACCGGATTTAAGTCTTTTGCAGATAAAACGATTGTTGAGTTTGATAAAGGCATCACTGCTGTTGTGGGACCAAATGGAAGTGGTAAAAGTAATTTATCTGAAGCAATTAAATGGGTATTAGGTGAGCAATCAGCAAAAAGTTTACGTGGTAAAAAAATGGACGATATTATTTTTGCAGGCTCTCAAACACGTAAAGCACTAAATGTTGCAGAAGTCACCTTAGTGTTAAATAATGAAGATGGTTTTTTACCATTGGAATTTTCAGAAATTCAAATTACTCGTCGATTGCATCGCAATGGCGAAAGTGAGTGTTTCATTAATAAAAAACCCTGCCGTTTAAAAGATATTGTCAACTTATTAATGGACTCAGGATTAGGAAAAGATTCTTTTTCAATTATTTCTCAAGGTAAAGTAGAAACAATCTTTAATAATCGCCCTGAAGAACGGCGTGTGATGTTTGAAGAAGTTGCTGGGGTTTTGAAATATAAAACAAAAAAAGCAGAAGCATCTCGTAAATTGGCTAAGACACAGGAACATTTAGATCGTGTAGAAGATATTCTTCATGAAATTCATGCTCAATTAGAACCTCTAGCTAAGCAAAAAGAAAAAGCTCTAATTTATCAAGAAAAAAAACAAGAATTAAGTCAGATTGATGTTGCTTTATTGGTTGCTGAAATTGATACGTTAAATGAACAATATCAAGTTACTAAGAAAGAATATCATATATTAACAGAAACGCTTAGCCAAAAAGAAGCTGATCATCAAGATATTGAACAAAAAATAAATGGATTGCATCAGCATGTCACGCACATTGAATCAGACTTGACTAAAAAACAAGCACAATTTGTGCAACTAGTTCAAAAATATGAACAAATTGTTGGGCAATATAAAGTTTTGCGTGAACGCTTAGACTTTTCAAAACGTGATACGGGTCAACAAGACGAGGCACGTTTTAAAAAGGAACAAACAATTCAATCGTTAAAGGAGAGCATTGAACAGTTAAACAAGCAATATGCAGATAAACACTCTGCTATAAAGAGTGCACAAAATTGTTTAAACGAGGAGAAGGAAGAAGAAACCTTTTTATTAACGAGTGGGCAACATGTTATTGAGAAAGAGCGACAAACGTATATTGAATATTTGCAAGAACATTCACGTATAAAAAATGAACTAATAAATGTTGATAAAAATTATCAGACCATTGTTTATCGCCATCAAAAATTACAAGAAGAACAGCAAAAAATGTCCGATGAGATGGCTGAAAATGCTCAAAAATTAGGGAACAGTCAAAAACAGTTAACAAAAATTGAGAAAGACTTGACTGATTTAACACACCGTTATCAGCAAACAGACATTAAGTTACAACAATTAAAAGAAACGTATCAACAAACAGAACGGACGTTGATAGAGCAGCAAAGTGCGTTAAATAAAATTGATGCACGGTATACGAGTTTACAAGAATTAAGTGAAGATTATGCAGGATTTTATCAAGGTGTCAAAGAAATTTTAAAACAAAAAAATCATTTAAGTGGTGTACACGGTGCTGTTGCTGAACTTATTCATGTTCCTAAACAATACACTACAGCGATTGATATTGCACTTGGTGCAAGTATGCAACATATAATTACACATGATGAACAATCTGCACGACAGGCGATTGATTATTTGAAACAAAAACGTTTAGGAAGAGCAACTTTTTTACCTTTAAATGTGATTAAAGCAAGAGCTTTATCCACTCAAGTACGTGCAAGTTTAGCCCAAGAGCAAGGATTTATTGGTGTTGCTAGTGAATTAGTGGAAACAGAGTCTATTTATCAACATGTTGTATCTAATTTATTGGGACAAACATTAGTATCTGAAAATTTACATTATGGTATTGAACTTGCTAAAAAGGTGGATTATCGTTTTCGTATTGTTTCACTAGAGGGAGATATTATTCATGCAGGAGGATCTATGACAGGGGGAGCCACAAAACAGGCAAAAACAACCTCTTTATTATCAAGACAGCATGAATTAGACGAGTTGAAAAAGGAAAAATTACGATTAAAAGATGTGCTTTGTGATTTACAAAATACGATTAAAGAACAAAAACATGTCATTGATGATGTGCAACAAGACCTTATACGCATTCAACAAGAAGGCACACAACAAAGACTACTTGAAAGAGAAGTTCAGCTAGCTTGTCAAAAATTAGAAGAGGCTCAGCAACACTATGAAGCACGATACGCCTTATTAACGGTGGAATTAGATACACATATTAAGCAAAAAGAAGAGTATATCTTTCAGAAATCTTCTCTTTTAGAAAAAGAAAACTTAATGCAGCAAAATATTGTTAAAATTAAGCAGCATATTGACAATATAAATAGTTCTAAAGAAGACAAAGAAAAACAATTAGAGGCTTTACGGAAATCTATTCAAATTAAAACAACTGATTTAGCGGTCTTAAAAGAACAACAAACAGCCATTATGCAACAGTTGAAACAGTCACAAAAACAACTGCAATTTGAAGAAGAAAGTTTAGCAGCTATTTCTTCTCAACTGAAAGAACATTCGCAAACAAAAGAAGAATTAACTGGACTTATCGAGGCTCTCAAAGGTGAACAAGATGCCTGCCAATTTGAAAAAGATACAGTAGAAACACAACTAATTCACATAAAAGAACAGAAAAAAACGATTGAAGCAGAATTGTTTTTAGAAGAAACTAGAGGAAAAGAGTTGCAACAAGCAATTCAAAAATTGTTAAAAGACATTGGAAATTTAGAAACAAAAACTGGACGTTTTGAAGTGAGTATAGACACACATTTAACACGTTTGAGTCAAGATTATGCCTTGACCTATGAAGCAGCTAAAGAATGTGTTAACATAACTATGACAATTCAAGAAGCTAGCCAAAAAGTATCTAGATTAAAACAAGACATTGACCAACTGGGATTGGTCAATTTAGCAGCAATTGAAGAATATGAACTTGTTCATGAACGATTTATCTTTATGAGTAATCAGCAAAGTGATTTGTTACAAGCAAAGGACAATTTAATGGGAACAATGTTAGAAATGGATCAAGAAATGACACGCCGTTTTAAAGAAACATTTTATGCCATTAAACACCAATTTGAGAAAACATTTCCTAAATTATTTGGTGGCGGAAAAGCAACTTTAGAGTTGAGCGATCCTAGTGATTTATTAGAAACAGGAGTGGATATTGTTGCACAACCTCCAGGGAAAAAACTGCAAAATTTAAGTTTGCTTTCAGGTGGAGAAAAAGCATTTACTGCAATAGCATTGTTATTTGCTATACTAGAAGTAAGACCTGTACCATTTTGTTTATTAGATGAAGTTGAGGCAGCATTAGATGAAGCCAATGTTAGTCGGTATGGACGGTATTTAAAAGAATTTATTGATCAAACGCAGTTTATTGTCATAACACATCGTAAAGGAACTATGGAAGAGGCAAATACATTATATGGTGTAACTATGCAAGAATCAGGTGTATCTAAATTGGCATCTGTTCGCTTTGAAGATATTCACCACACAAGTGAAAAATAAGATGAAATGTTATACAAATATAATATGCGTTTAAGCGTTAAATATAAACTAGAATTTTTATAAAATATGGAATATTTTATTTGCAAATCTAATGAATAGAGTATAAAATGTGTAAACTTACAAAAGAATTGATATAAAATCCAAAAGTATAAAAGACTGGATGATATCTTCATTAGAAATGGTGATGTCATGCGGTTTTTTATGTGTCTTGTTGGAGTGGATTTATCAGATTTTTGCAAAGAATATTAGCAATACATTTTAACTTTTGCACTATTTATTTTGTTTATAAAATAGAGTAGATTAAGTGAATTAAATCTGTTTTCACTAAGAGATTTTAATATCTATTTAAAGTTAGTATAATATATATTGTTATGTATAGTCATTAGACAAAACATTAGAATGGTAGGAATTATATTAATTTCTTATTCAGTGTTTACAAATAAATTATAGGAAATATTGTTTTAGAATATATTTTATGCTATAGTTGTATAAACCATTTTGTGTGGAGGATAAAATGAAAAGATATTTGTTTCTATGTATTTTGTTATGTACAATGGGGTGTGTATCAGAAACAAAAAAAGTTGATAAGACAAGTATGTCAACTGAAGAACACGTTAAGAAATTTGGTACGATTTTGTACAAAAATAAAAATACTAATCGTCTGGTATGTGAAGTTCATTATGCAGGTAACAATGTGAAAACAGTAAAATTAATCTCTATTCAAGACGTATCAGATAATTTAACAGATGAACAAAAAGAATTGACGAGGCAGCTAATATTAGGAAATTTATCTAGTAAATTGAGTATTAAAGGTGTTTCAGTTAATGTAGACGTCAGTGATGTTGTTGAAGCGACAATTATGTTTAACCTTACCGAAATGGATTATAATGCGTTAAAAAAGTTATCTAATTTTTCAAATAGTGACAGTGGATATACTATTTTACTAGGGTTATTTGAAAAAGAGATGACAATTGATCAGTTAAATGAAAAACTATATTATTCAGATTTTTTTAGAATTGACTAACATGTCAGACTGTTGATAATATAGTCAAAAAACCAGTAAATTTCTTAAAATTTCAAGAAATTCACTGGTTTTTAAGTTTATATAAAACAATGATATTATAAAAATGTTTATTTTTTTGAGTTTATTTGATTGTTTTATATAAAAATGATAATTATTAGTAAAGGAATTGGCAAAATTTTTATAAACATTTCTAAAAAATTATTTAATAGATAATCTAAAGGATTTTAGTGTTAATTTTATTGGCATTATCGTCAATTTAGTATATAATAAATATATAAATATTAATATATGTAAAACGTTTTTTCTAATATAAGGGAAGGAGAAAACGATTCATTATAAATAATTTGATTTTAAGGGAAAATGGGAGGTCAATTATGAATAAAAAAATAGGACTTATAATAGCAATAGTCACACTATTCATTATTGGTGTAGTGACTTATAAATTAGTAGAACCAAAAGCTGTAACAGTGACATACCAAGATAAGAATAAAATATATCAAGTAACATCTGTTAATAATCATGTTAAAACCATTTCAATAGTGCAACAAGTTGGAAAAAATACATCGGTGGACGATAACATAAATAAAGGATTAACTAGACAAGGAATGATTGACAAATATAAAGATATTTTGGTAATGTTGGCTAAAGAAAAAAATGTATCTGTTCAAGGTATAGACATTGATTTTCAAATGAAAGAATCACAGCATTTCGATTTTATTCTTTCAATCAATCTTGATGACATAACCCATGATATAGATGCTTTAAAAGAGGTTTTAGGTATTACGGAATATCACCCTTTAGCTAAGGTTATAAGAAAAGGTATAACATTTGATGAGGTAGATCGATTTTTTAAAGAGAAGAAGTTAAATAGAATAGATTAGTGTCACTGGAAGATAAATAAAGACTGCGTAATATAGAAAGAAAAAATGTGAGTTAATAGCGGTTTGCATCACAAAATAATCAAAAAACGATTACATTTTATAAAAAATAAAAAATGACCGTCTTGTCATTAAAACAGAGTAATGATCAACTTGATAGAAGATGAGTTGAGCAGTACTCTGTTTTTTTACCAAAGGAACATAATAATTGGATATATTTTATTAATTTCGTTAAATTTATGTTCATTAGCACCAATTTTAAATTATTGTAGATACAGCAAGAACCAATTAGTTTTTTTCATACGCAAACTTGATTGAAAAGTGTTAATCGCTTTATTAAGATACACTGGTATTCTATAACAACCATTTCACAGGAATGACTTCATCACTTATGCATTGAATTTTACGACCAGAATAGATTTGTCTAGAGTAGGCAAAAAGCATCATTTTTAATAGTATAGTTAGGTAAATGCTGAGAGTTCGGTATGTGAAGTATCTTCTAAAAGAATAGTGTGGAAATAGAATCAACACAAAGACTAATTAAATATAAGTCATAATTGATTGGAATATCAAAAGCAATATTTGATGCTAAACTGCTTTGAGTACGATATGCCTGTCATACTTAAAATCAATCCTCGTAAAACGAGGACTGATGTCTTGCTTAGATTATTATCTTGAACGGCATGTGTTAAAAGTCGATTGAACCACCGTGTGCCGAATGGCATACACGGTGGTGTGAGAGGGGATAGAAATTATCCTCTACTCGAGTTTATTTTTTAAGGTTATTTCTCAGATTATTTATTAGTGGAGCATGGTATAATGAGATTGTGATAATTATTTTATTTAAGATAATTTAGGAGAATGCGTATGAAAAAGATACTGGCATTATTAGTCATTGTAGTTTTAGCTATAGGAGGGTGTAATATGATTAAAAATGAACCGACAAAAGAGGAAATGATTGAAGTGTTAAAAAGTAGAGAAGTAGTAGAGGCAATTGAAAGAGCGATACATAATCGTGAGGAAAAGGCTTTAACATCAGAAGGAGTTATTAAGGAGTATGAAATTATTTATAATGGTGCAAAGTGGGAATCTAGAGGTGCTATTGAAGTGAAAATACTAGTAAATAATGATAAAAATTTATATTTTATCTATACAATAAGAAAATTCAATGATAAATATGAGGTTAGTTCTAGTACAAATTCTGAAGTATTAGAGGAATTATTGGGGGAGAAGTAGTAATGATATCATGTACAGATAAGGAACGGCAAGAATTATCAGAAAAACAGTATAAATCATATAAGATTAATTCTCCAGTAAGGCTAAATGAAGAAAAAGATTTAGTAGGCTATGTATCGGAAATAAAAAACAAACTATCTGGAGAAAACACCTATATTGTTACAGATATAAAACTACCAGATACCCCAACAACAGACGATTTGGCTAAGGTAGGACATGTTACTTTATTATACCAAGGCTCACAAGATGTTAGGGATTGGACTTTAAATAATGTGCCAATGGTAGTAAGAATACATGCTCCGGATTTCGTCCCAACTAGACCAACTATTCAACTAAGAGATGCTGCAAAGACTTTACAAGAAACTTTGGATAAGTATCCCAACGCTAATATATCTATTTATGGGCATTCATTGGGGGATATTTGTTAGTGGAGCATGGTATAATGAGATTGTGATAATTATTTTATTTAAGATAGCTTAGGAGAATGCGTATGAAAAAGATACTGGCATTATTAGCCATTGTAGTTTTAGCTATAGGAGGGTGTAGTATGATGAAAAATGAACCAACAAAAGAGGAAATGATTGAAGTGTTACAGAGTAGAGAGGCAATTGATGCAATAGAAGAAGCTATGCGTAACAGAGAGAAAAATGCTTTAACAAATTCTGCTGTAATCAAAGAATATATAATTGATTATAATTCTTTGATTTGGAGTCCTATGGGTGGAATTAAATTATCTATTATTGTTAATAATGATTCTTCTTTAGTTTTATATTATACATTAAATAAACATAATGGGAAATACAAAGTAGGAGGAAGTCATGCTTCAAATGAATTAGATAGTTTGTTGGAGAGTGTATATGGAAAATAGTAGATATAGTGATTATGAACACCAACAAATAGCTGAAAAAGAGTATGATAATTATAATATAGGAAATCGTATTATGATTAATAAAGAAAAAGATTTAGTAGGCTATGTCTCAGAAATAAAAAATAAACTATCTGGAGAAAACACTTATATTGTCACAGATATAAAACTACCAGATACCCCAACAACAGACCATTTAGCTAAAGTAGGACATGTTACTTTATTATATCAAGGTTCACAAGATGTTTGGGATTGGACGTTAAATAATGTGCCAATGGCAGTAAGAATACATGCTCCGGATTTTGTTCCAACTAGACCAACTATTCAACTAAGAGATGCTGCAAAGACTTTACAAGAAACTTTTGATAAGTATCCCAACGCTAATATATCTATTTATGGGCATTCATTGGGGGATATTTATTAGTGGAGCATGGTATAATGAGGTTGTGATAATTATTTTATTTAAGATAACTTAGGAGAATGCGTATGAAAAAAATACTGGCATTATTAGGCATTGTAGTTTTAGCTATAGGAGGATGTAGTATGATTAAAAATGAACCAACAAAAGAGGAAATGATTGAAGTGTTAAAAAGTAGAGAAGCGATAGAAGTTGTAGAAAAATCATTGAAAAATTTAGATGATAAGGCATTAATGGATGGCGGAATTATAAAGTCATATGTAATAGAATACGATACTGTAAAGTGGAATCCAATGGGGGGGATATCATTTAAGATATATATAAATGAAGATTATGATTTATATATTAATGATCTTATCAATAAATATAATGGGAAATTAGAAAATGGAAGTAGTTCCTTATCTTCTAAATTATCAGAATTATTGAAAGGTAAATAAAATGGTTAATAATCAATATACAGATAGAGAGCGGGAATACATTGCAAAACAGCAATATACAAATCATGAACCTGGATCACAAATATTAACTTTAGACAAAGAGCGAAATATTGGCTATGTCTCAGAAATAAAAAACAAACTATCTGGAGAAAACACCTATATTGTTACAGATATAAAACTACCAGATACCCCAACAACAGACGATTTGGCTAAGGTAGGACATGTTACTTTATTATACCAAGGCTCACAAGATGTTAGGGATTGGACTTTAAATAATGTGCCAATGGTAGTAAGAATACATGCTCCGGATTTCGTCCCAACTAGACCAACTATTCAACTAAGAGATGCTGCAAAGACTTTACAAGAAACCTTGGATAAGTATCCCAACGCTAATATATCTATTTATGGTCACTCGTTGGGATCTATGAATGCTCAAAGTGCAATTAGTAGTATTGATGAGAAATATGACCATAGAATTAGTGGAGTATATCTTTACAATGGTCCAAATATTTATAGGACTCTCAATTCCAAACAAAAAGTAAATGCAGAACGATTATATTATAAAATATTCAATTATGTAGATATTAGGGATTTTATAGGACTTAAATATGATAATAACCGTCATGTTGGACAATTGTTCAAAGTTAATTCAGAATACACAGGTAAAGGACTACTCGGATTTATTGCTCAACATAACTGGGGTGGGTATCAATATGATAATGATGGTAATCTTGTTCATGCAAATGGTGAATTAGTATCTCCGGAAACACGTATTAAAAAAATTGATATTAATCAAGATGGAATAGTAGATTTAGTCGTTAATAATATAGATATTCGACCAAGAAATTTATTATCACAAAATGATTATATAACATCTAGTAAAGATATTGTTGTTAATACAGATTTATTAAACACACTAGCAAATAATTTAAGTGTACGGATTCAGGAAGATGTGATACAAATGGCTAAAATTTGTCAATTATGTATTGAAAAGAATCAGAAAGTTAATAATGACTTTGAATTAAGAAAGCAAGAAGTTAGCGAATCAATTAAAGACGTGTTTAAAAGTGCTGGTTTCCCTTCTTTGCTTCATAGTCTAAACAATAGTGTTGATGTGATTATTCAACAAAAATCATTATTAGAAAGAGGTATGGAATACACTGAATTAAGAAATCCATTTTTAAGTCATGAAACCCCAATGGTAAATGGAGATATACTAAATACAACTATCTATAATACACAACTTGCCACATTACGCCATGTATGTGAACCATTGGTTACACAGATTAGGCAAGAAAAAACACATACTATTTCTAATTTTTTTATGGGTGAACAGACTCTGTTAGGTTCTTGGACAATCATAGAATCTGCTACAAAATATTTATTACAAAAGAGTGATGAAATATTTGAAGGAGAGGGATTAAGGCATGGTAAAAAAGACGGTATCAGCGAATCATTGTCTATTGTTTTAGAAATTATCCATAAAAATACAGAGGAATTACATCAAGGATTATTAAATGTTGTTGAACTAACGCAAGGAATAGCAGAACATTTTAAGCAAGCAGACCATTGGTTAGGAACTCAATTGAAAGATGGGCAATTTGTAGGAGAAATGCCTGCTCCTAAAGTACCATCAAATTATATAGCTTATTTAGAAGAAGATGGAATCTTTGATGACGTTAAAGATGTCTTTCAAGCATTTGATCGACAAGTGGAACAAAAGAGTAGGCAATATGCTCGGGAAGTTGCTGCAGTCTATCATGATAGCATAGGCACGTTTGAAAAAGGATTGGAACGTTGGAAAGATTTAGCTATGGATTTAAATAGAGCAATTTCTCAAATAACTATGAATTATAATCAATCCATTCAAGTTAAAGAGAAAACTATTATTCAAAAGCAGGTTGGTGATAAGTTAATAAAAGAAATAACGTTTCCGATAAGGTATTGGGGAAGATTGGAACAATTGTATCCGAGTCATACATTGGATTTGATTAACCAAATAAAAAGTAAAATTATATCTAAAATAGATGTAATTCAACAAGCACTTTGGCAAAGTGATCGTATAAAAAAACAACTCCATCATCTAGAAAATCAATTAAAACCAATAGTAGAAGAAGGCGTATATACCTCATTTGATTTAGAAGAAATTGTACAAGGGCAAAAAACAGTTTTACAATTAGCCAGACGTTTGAGTCAAGAAATTGGACATGTGGCACATGTGATTACAGGAGAAGGTATGGTTTCACAATCTATTGATATGTTAAAGCATAAATTACAGGATACCAAACGATTGATTGACTATTACGCACGATTTGTGGAGGAATGTTTTGGAGATAACGAACACAGTGCAGATGTGAATACTATTTTAGATTCTACTCGATTTAGTTTAAACATACCATTGCCATATTAATTTAAATTAATCTTTTGACTTTATTTAAGTAATATTGCTTAGATAAAGTTTTTTATTTTAGGATAATTTGCTTAGTTTGTAATATGCTGATTCTTAAATTCTCTGAATGTGTCCTATATGTATTAGGAGGATAAAAAATTATGATAATCACCAAAATTGAAGGACTAAAAAATTTAAAACATGAGAATGTCACGTATAATCAAAAGGATATGAAAGATGATATAACGTATATATTGGTATAAAAATAGTGTATAAAATGCTTGATAATGGATTAATCATATTGAAGGAAAGAGGAGATATTATTGCTAGAATCAGTGATTAGGTTATTACAAATTACTTGATAAATAGTGAGTATTACGGAAATATATCCCTAACAAAAATGAAGATGTGGATTAAAAAATGTGAATGTTATTATCAAGATACCATATAAAAATTGAAAATTATGTGTAGCTATTTATATGAGAGTATTTACACTGTCATCTAAACAACTGGTAAGTTTATAAGCTCAAACGGAACACTATCAAAGTTATATAGAAAGGTATTGGTAGGTGCTTATTCTGATGCAAGTGTGAGTGGTACACATCCGAAAAAATGACATGGATTAAATCAATTGATATAGTTTTTGAGAAAGGTTTAGTTAAATTTATTGTCAAAAAATCTATTAGTTGATTTGCAAGAAATCCATAAGATTGCTTACAGATCGCTAGAAAATTATTGACGTATGATGTGCCAATTATATTTGAGAAAGAAAATATATGTACTGATGATATGGAGAGTGAATTAATATTATCTATCCTAGAGAAATCAGCAGTATCGTAATCTAGGAATATAAAAAAATGAAAGATGAGATATGCAGAAAAGATTTAAAAATGGAATTTATATTATTTTATGCTCACTTTATGATTGATTAAATTATGAGGAAAAATTTGTAGAAATAACTAATCTGATATCGTTATAGATGATTACTGAGGAGATAAATCAAAATTTTGTAAAAGAGCTTGACAACAGGTGGATAATTATCAGATATAATCAACATTTTTATGAGTATACTCTATTTCTCTGCAAAGAGTATTATACAGAATTACTTCATTTACCTTCTTTAAACAAGTTAAAATTAAAAAATGTCATTTATTATTGAATTAGTATGTCATATTTTTGGTGATGAAAAAATGAATTATGAATTGTTGGGTGTGCTAGGTACATATTCGTTAGCGTTTACTTCTAAGAAATCAAGGTGATATTGAAATTTATAGACCTAACTTTAAATAATCTGTTTGCTGGTATCAAATAGACAGTGACAAAATCTGACAATTTATTATTGAATTAAATAGTATAAGAAGCAAATTGATTATAAATTCTAGAAAATTTATAGTAATTATTTGAACTACAGTTCGACATACATTGTGGTTTTTTATAGCTTTTCTAAAATGAAAATTAAAAAAGGATATTTCTATTATATGGGGGATGTTTTTATAAAATTGCTATGACATAAAAAGATAAAGAGTATGGATAAATTTATTTAATTTTACAATTTAATATTCAAACATAGCTGTATGTTCAATTTATGCAGAATACATAACCTTATTGACTAAAAGATAAGAGATATACAGTAAATATGTTGATGAATAAAGGATTTTTGAGTTTTTGTAAAAAGTTTTTGTATGATAACACATCAGGGGGAGTAAAAAATAATGGTGAACTGATAATATGGTCAATTGAATGTAGAGTTAACAGAGCTGTTGTTAAAGAATGGAATTAGTAGGTATAATTGAAGAAAATAGACTTGACGTGTTATAATAGATTTACGATGTATTACAGCGTAAGTGAGGATAACAGATGAGAAGACAGTTTACAAGTGAAGCGGATATTGAGAATCAATTAATACAACAACTCATTAGGGGGGAAAGTCAGTGGGTTTATCGTGAAGATTTAAAAAGTGAAGAGAGTCTGTGGAAGAACTTTTTTGAAAAATTAGAGAGTAATAATACGGCGACTTTAAATGATGTGCCTTTGACAGCACAAGAAAAGGAACAGATTAAAAATCAGTTGAATTTTAACAGTTATTATGACGCTGCCAAATGGCTTGTTGGGGAGAATGGCATTGCAAAGGTTGAAGTCCAACGTGAAAATGTTACTTTAGGAAAAATAAGACTTGAAGTGCTTTGGCGTTTACATATTGCAGGTGGTAAATCAAGCTATGAAGTGGTCAATCAAGTAGCGATTTCAAGAGCAACACAACTTGACAAAGACCGTCGATTTGATGTGACATTACTGATTAATGGATTGCCTATGATTCATATTGAATTAAAAAATCGATCGGAAGGGTTTAGAGCAGCTTTTAATCAGATAAAAAAATATGATGCACAAGGAGTATTTCGAGGGATTTTTTCAACAGTTCAAATGTTTGTTGTGTCGAATGCTAGTGAAACGAGATATATTGCAGCAACAAAATCACCGAAAATTAAAGAACAATTTTTGACAATGTGGGTTGATAAAAATAATCATGCAGTGACTGAATTAAATGAGTTTGCTAATCAAGTACTTTCTATTCCACGTGCTCACCAAATGGTCATGCAGTATTCAGTTCTTGATAATGAGAAAAAATCGTTAATTTTATTACGTCCGTATCAAATTCATGCAATTGAAGCAGTTAAAGAAGCTAGTAAACATCAAAAGTCAGGTTATGTTTGGCATACAACAGGATCGGGGAAAACCTTAACATCTTATAAAGTAGCAGGAAATCTGTTGCAAATTCCAGCTATTCAAAAAACAATTTTTATTGTCGATAGATTAGATTTAGATGAGCAAACAACGTCTAGCTTTTTATCGTATGCAGAAAATGATGTGATAGATATTGATGAAACTGATAATACAGATCGGTTAGTGAAACGTTTGTATAGTCTTGATAAGCGAATTGTTGTTACAACAATTCAAAAAATAACTACTATGATGAATAAATTTGAAGATGGTAAATATGCTAAAGAACAATTAAAAATAAAATCTTTAAATTTAGCATTTGTTGTAGATGAATGTCATCGTGCCGTTTCTCCTGAACGTCAACGTATTATGCAACGCTTCTTTAGTCATTCTTTGTGGTATGGATTTACAGGAACACCTATTTTTAAAGAAAATAAACGTCAACAAAAAGGGGATTTGGCACAAACAACTGAGGAACAGTATGGAGAAAGATTGCACCAATATACTGTTAAAGAAGCCATTCATGATAAGGCAGTATTAGGATTTCAACCAGAATATAAAACAACAATTATGGATATACCAGAAGATAAAATTCCTGATGCAGCTTATGAAGCAGAAGATCATATGTTAGAGGTTATTGATTCTATTGTTAATTATTCGGCTAGAAAACTTGGGTTTCAAAACGGTGTAGGGTTAACGTATGATGCAATTTTAACAGTTAAAAGTATTGCGATTGCTCAAAAATATTATGATTTATTCCAAAAAGTTAAAAACGGTGAGACAAGGATAAAAATTAGTGAAAAAATCAAGCGAGTTTTACCTGATTTTCCTAAAGTTGCTATTACGTATTCGGTTAGTGAAAATGAAGAATCTAGTAAAGATAATCAAGAACATATGAAAAAAGCGATTGCTAACTATAATAAAGAATTTAATCAGAATTACTCACTAAGTAATCTTCGTGGCTACAATAATGATATAAACGAACGTTTAGCGCGTAAAAAAGAAAGATTTCACAAACGAGATGAACAATTAGATTTGGTAATTGTTGTCAACCGCTTATTGACAGGGTTTGATGCACCGTGTTTATCAACATTATTTATTGATAGAGCACCGATGAAACCACAGGAACTCATTCAAGCATTTAGTCGAACGAATCGCTTATTTGATTCTGTCAAAAAATATGGACAAATTGTAACATTCCAAAAGCCAGAAACTTTTAAACAAGCAGTTGACGAGGCGTTACGCTTGTATTCTAATGGTGGAGAGAATAGTGTATTAGCACCTGATTGGGTAACTGAAAGAGCTAATTTTGATGAAAAATTATTCAAATTAAGACAAATAGCACCGACACCAGATGATACGCCATTGTTAACATCAGAAGACAATGAATTAAAACGATTCGCAAAAGCTTATCAGGAATTTGACCGTTTATTTGCTTCTATTCAAGTTTATTCTGAATATAATGAAAAAGATGTTTTAATAGATGTTAAATTAACGATTGAAGATATAGAGAATTATGCAGGAAAATATCAAAATGTGATTACTGAGTTGAAACAACGCCAAGCAGTTGGAAAAGATGATGGCGATGATCTTGTTGATATATTTTATGAACTTGCCTCTATACATACAGATGAGATTAATTATAATTACATTTTGATGTTGATTCAGTCTATTATTTCAGAACAGGAACTAGGAACTACTTCAAAAGATATTGATGAGATTAATCAATTTATTATGGAACTCGGTAAAAATAATAGTAGCTTAGCTGAATTAATCGACGGGCTATGGCAGAATATACAGAAAAATCCAAAAGTGTATGAAGGACAAACAGTTTCTTATTTATTGGATACAGCTATTGACTACAAAGTAGATTCTATTGTACAAGAAGTTTCACAGGAATGGCATATTGGATATGATGAATTAAGGTATGTAGTAGAAAATTATCGTTCTGGTGCTGAAAAACAACTAGGTGAACAAGAACTTATTGAGTCACAAGATTATACACAGTATAAAGAAACTCATGGAGAACAGGCACTTGGTATTTTTAAATATAAAAATGAATTTAGAAAAGCCTATATGGAAACGATTGAACAAAAAATACAACCATTACTAAATAAAAGATAGGAAGAAAAATATGTCTAACCAAACGTCAAATATATCGTCAGCATTATATCAAGCACTATGGAATAGTGCAGATATTTTGCGTTCAAAAATGGATGCTAATGAATACAAGTCTTACTTATTAGGAATTATTTTTTACAAATATTTATCAGATAAATTATTAAATTACGTAGCTAAAATAGATGGTAAACATACAGATGATTTAACTGTTGCTCAAGAAATATACGTTCGTTATTATGATGATGAAGATGCAAGAGATGACTTATACAAAGTGTTAATAACAGAAGTTGGTTATATCATTGAGCCAGCATTGACGTTCACTCATTTAGTGAATCAAGTTAATATTAATGAATTTCAATTGGAATCATTAGCTCAAGGGTTTCGTAATATTGAGCAGTCTCATGAAAGATTTGAAAATTTATTTGAAGATATTGATTTGTACTCTAAAAAATTAGGATCAACACCGAAAAAACAAAATCAAACAATTTCTGAAATTATGAAAGAGTTAGCACAGTTAAATATTGTCAATCATCAAGGTGATGTTTTGGGCGATGCTTACGAATATTTAATCCGTCAGTTTGCTAGTGATTCAGGGAAAAATGCAGGAGAGTTTTATACCCCACAGTCTGTTGCCAAATTAATGACGCAAATTGTACTTTATGGGCGTGAAAATCAAAAAGGATTTACGGTTTATGATGCAACTATGGGTTCAGGATCATTGCTTTTAAACGCTAAAAAATACAGTAATCAACCCGGTACTATAGTTTATTATGGGCAAGAACTTAATACGTCAACTTATAATTTAGCTCGCATGAACATGGTTTTGCACGGTGTACCGATTGAAAATCAAAAATTGCATAATGCTGATACATTAGATCAAGATTGGCCAACCGAAGAGCCAACCAACTTTGATGCTGTTCTCATGAATCCACCATATTCTGCAAAATGGTCAGCAAATGCAGGTTTTCTACAAGATTCAAGATTTTCTAGTTTTGGCGTGTTAGCACCAAAATCTAAAGCCGACTTTGCCTTTTTATTGCATGGTTATTATCATTTAAAACAAACAAATGGAGTTATGGCAATTGTTCTACCGCATGGTGTGCTGTTTAGAGGGAATGCGGAAGGCAAAATTCGTAAAAAACTTCTGGAGGACGGGGCAATCGATACAGTTATTGGGCTACCAGCTAATATTTTTTATAACACCAGTATTCCAACTACGGTTATTATTCTTAAAAAGGATAGAACAAATCGTGATGTGCTGTTTATTGATGCGTCAAAGGATTTTGTAAAGAATAAAAAGCAAAATGATATGAACGATGAGCATATCAATAAAATTCTACAAGCCTATATTAACCGCCAAGATATAGAAAAGTATGCACATGTAGCTAGCTTTGAAGAAATTAAAGAGAATGACTATAACTTGAATATTCCACGTTATGTAGATACATTCGAAGAAGAAGAACCGATTGATATTGTGGCATTAAGCAAAGAAATTGTTAGTTTAAACCAAGAAATTAAAGAGACTGAAGCACAATTTTTAGCTATGCTGGACGAATTAGCGGTGACTGATGATACAAAAGATTTGATTCAAGCAACAAGAGAGGTGTTTAAATGGTAGAACAAAAAAGAGCACCAAAACTGCGTTTTAAGGGGTTTTCTGACGCTTGGGAACAGCGTAAGTTGGGGGATATCGCAAAATTTAGCAAAGGAAGTGGCTATTCAAAATCTGATTTACAAAAGTCAGGACATCCAATTATTTTATACGGTAGAATGTATACTCAATATGAAACAGTAATATCAAATGTTGATACGTATGTAAAGTTACGTGATAAGTCCGTTTTAAGTGAAGGTAATGAGGTGATTGTTCCGTCATCAGGAGAAAGTGCAGAAGAGATTTCTAGGGCTTCGGCAGTAAAACAGCAAGGAATAATCCTAGGCGGAGATTTAAATATTATTAAACCGTTAGCAAATCTTAATTCTTCGTTCTTAGCATTAATTTTGTCAAGTGGCTCTCACCAAAAAGAACTTTCAAAAAGAGCTCAAGGAAAATCTGTGGTACATTTGCATAATTCAGATTTAAAACAAATCATTCTAAAACTGTCTTCTGTTCAGGAACAAATCATTATTAGTAATTTTTTCCAAACTTTAGACCACCTTATCACCCTTCATCAGCGTAAGTTGGATCTACTAAAACAATTAAAAAAGGCGTATTTACAAGTAATGTTTCCAGCTAAAGACGAGAAAATACCTAAAGTTAGATTTGCTAATTTTGAGGGAGAGTGGGAACTTCATTCATTAGGTAATTTTTGCCAATATACATCCTCTCCAATAACTATAAAAGACATTAAAGATGATGGATTACATGATTTATATGACGCTAATACCTGCATTGGAAAAACAAATAAAGCATATATGCAAGAAGACTACATAACTATTATTAAAGACGGAGCAGGTGTTGGAAGAATTAGAGTGTTACCAAAAGGGACGGCTTTTTTATCTACAATGGGAGCATTGACTCCTAAAAACAGTAATTTATTTTTTTTATTAAACTTGCTAAAAAAAGCTGATTTAGGAAAAGGTTGCATTGGTTCTACCATTCCACACATATATTTTAAAGACTATTCAAAAAATAAATATTTTATACCATCACAAGATGAACAGGGACAAATTGGACTATTATTTCAAAAAGTAGATACTCTTATCAAAAAACAACAAAAAAAAATAGAGAAACTAAATTCACTGAAAAAAGCATACTTAAAAAATATGTTTATTTAGGTTTACTAAAAATTTTTATTTTCTCCACTATAATATTTTTGGGAGTATATACCCAAATAAATATTATAGTGGAGGTTTTTTTATGGTTAGAAATCGTAAAAATCAATTATTTTCAGAATATTTTTCTGAATGGATTGAGTTATATAAAGAAGGTGCTGTACGTCAAGTTACATTGAATAAGTATTATGTTACTCAGCAATATATTGAAAAGTTAGCTCCATTTGTTCGTATCGGAGAATTAAATAGGCGTATTTATCAAAAGTTGTTAAATGATTATGCTCAAACGCATGAAAGACAAACTACTATGGATTTTCATCATCAATTAAAAAGTGCTATTTTAGATGCTGTAGAAGACGGTCTATTAAAAGAAAACCCGACACGGAAAGTCATTATAAAAGGAAAAGTTCCTGCTAAAAAGCGACCAAAATTTTTAAATCATGGTGATGTTCAATTGCTCATTAAACAATTAAATTTAGGAACGGAATTAAATTGGGATTGGTTTATTTTGCTGATTATTAAGACTGGACTTCGTTTTTCAGAGGCACTGGCTATAACGCCGGATGATTTTGATTTTAATGCTCAAAAATTAACTATTAATAAAACGTGGAATTATAAATCTACATGTGGTGGATTTCAATTAACTAAAAATGAATCGTCTAATCGCAAAATACAATTAGATTGGCAGACAGCCTTTCAATTTTCTCAGCTTATTAGAGGAAAAAATGAGAATAGACCTATTTTTGTGTCTAAACGTGTCTTCAATTCTACAATCAATAATCATCTTCAACAGTTGTGTGAAAGAGCTGGGATACCACAAATTTCCATTCACGGATTAAGACATACACATGCCTCATTACTTTTATTTGCGGATGTGTCGATTGCCTCTGTTGCAAAACGGTTAGGACATTCAAATATTTCTACAACTCAAGAAACGTATATTCATATTATTAAAGAGTTGGAGAACCAAGACGGTGATAAAATTATGAAACATTTAGCTACATTAGTCTAATCGTATTGAAAGGCTTGAAGTCACTTAAAGTGTAACATCAAGCCTTTTTATTATATGAACATTTGTTGAAGATATATTGTTTTGAGTTTTATCAATCGAATGTGATAATGTCTTAAAGTAATCGAATGACAAAATGTCCCAAAATGATAAACTAGAGATATGAAAAGGATAGAATTAACAGTGAATGAAATAAAAAAATATAACGTCATCAAAGCC
>NZ_SPPB01000025.1 GCF_004570605.1 Granulicatella sp. WM01
AATCAGGAAGTTATGTGCCACAAATCGAAGGAGAAGAGCCTAATAAGCCAGCAAATCCAGATAAAGTGCCATATGACAAGACACCAGAAGAGCCAAGTGATAACCCAGCGTTACCATACGTACCAGGGTACACACCAAAAGATAAAGATGGCAATCCATTGACACCAGTGGACCCAGAGGACAAAACAAAAGGTTATGTGCCACCAAGCATTGTGAACCCACAAGACCCAACAGAAGATACACCAGTACCTTATGAGAAAAATCCAGAGGAAAAACCTGAACAACCAGGTGAAACAACAGGTAAACCAGAAGAGCAACCTGAGCAACCAGGTGAAACGACAGGTAAGCCAGAAGAGAAACCTGAACAACCAGGCGAAACAACAGGTAAGCCAGAAGAGCAACCTGAACAACCAGGTGAAACGACAGGTAAGCCAGAAGAAAAACCTGAGCAACCAGGTGAAACGACAGGTAAGCCAGAAGAGCAACCTGAACAACCAGGCGAAACAACAGGTAAACCAGAAGAGCAACCTGAACAACCAGGTGAAACGACAGGTAAGCCAGAAGAAAAACCTGAACAACCGGGTGAAACAACAACTAACCCAGATGGTAACAAACCTGGAACATCAACAGGAAAATATGTGCCACAGGTACCAGGTAAAGACTTGCCAGCAATACCTTATGAGCCAACATCAGAAAATCCAAATGATAAGCCAGTATTACCATACGTACCAGGTTATACACCAAAAGATAAAGATGGCAATCCATTGACACCAGTGGATCCAACAGATGAAACAAAAGGATACATTCCACCGGTACCACAAGATCCAACAAAAGATACAACAGTACCTTATGAGAAAAATCCAGAGGAAAAACCTGAACAACCAGGTGAAACAACAGGTAAACCAGAAGAGCAACCTGAGCAACCAGGTGAAACAACAGGTAAACCAGAAGAGCAACCTGAGCAGCCAGGTGAAACAACAGGTAAACCAGAAGAGCAACCTGAACAACCAGGTGAAACAACAGGTAAACCAGAAGAGCAACCTGAACAACCAGGTGAAACAACAGGTAAACCAGAAGAGCAACCTGAACAACCAGGTGAAACAACAGGTAAGCCAGAAGAGCAACCTGAGCAACCGGGTGAAACAACAACTAACCCAGATGGTAACAAACCTGGAACATCAACAGGAAAATATGTGCCACAGGTACCAGGTAAAGACTTGCCAGCAATACCTTATGAGCCAACATCAGAAAATCCAAATGATAAACCAGTATTACCATACGTACCAGGTTATACACCAAAAGATAAAGATGGCAATCCATTGAAACCAGTGGATCCAACAGATGAAACAAAAGGATACATTCCACCGGTACCTCAAGATCCAACAAAAGATACACCAGTATCTTACGAGAAAAATCCAGAGGAAAAACCTGAACAACCAGGTGAAACGACAGGTAAGCCAGAAGAGAAACCTGAGCAACCAGGTGAAACAACAGGTAAGCCAGAAGAAAAACCTGAGCAACCAGGTGAAACAACAGGTAAACCAGAAGAGAAACCTGAGCAACCAGGCGAAACAACAGGTAAGCCAGAAGAAAAACCTGAACAACCAGGTGAAACAACAGGTAAGCCAGAAGAAAAACCTGAACAACCAGGTGAAACAACAGGTAAGCCAGAAGAGAAACCTGAGCAACCAGGTGAAACAACAGGTAAGCCAGAAGAGAAACCTGAGCAACCAGGTGAAACGACAGGTAAGCCAGAAGAAAAACCTGAGCAACCAGGCGAAACAACAGGTAAGCCAGAAGAGAAACCTGAGCAACCAGGCGAAACAACAGGTAAACCAGAAGAAAAACCTGAGCAACCAGGGAATAAACCAGGAGGAAGCTATGTACCTAAGGTACCAGGACAAAACTTGCCAGAAGTACCGTATGGAGATAAACCAGTATTACCATACATTCCTGGTTACACACCAAAAGATAAAGACGGCAATCCATTGAAACCAGTGGATCCAACAGATGAAACAAAAGGATACATTCCACCAGTACCACAAGATCCAACAAAAGATACTGAAGTAATTTATACTAAGAACTCAGAAACTCAAGGTCAATCAGATACTCATTCAGAAACATCTGAATCAAACCAAAGCAGTTCAACTGATGAAAATCCAAGTTCTTCACAAAAATTATTACCTTACACAGGTTCAACAGATTACGCAAACTTACCATTATTAGGTATGTTAAGTATCTTAGGTGGGTTAATCCTTACTGTCCGTCGTAAAAAATCTGGCGAAAATAAATAGTACCTAACTATTCATATTGACTATACTAGTTAAGAAGACTCATTCTTTTCTAGTATAGTCTTTTTTTATGCTATCAATCTTAAAAAATGCACTAGAACAACAATTTTGTCTGGATATGAATAAGAAAGTTTAAAGAGTTTTTGTATGAGAAAGCAGATGCTAATAAAAGACGTGAAAACAAATTGATAAGACATGACTTAATATAAACACATAAAAACTAGACAGAAACATGGAAATACAATGTAGATGTCAAAATACTTGCAAAAAAACACTCCAAAAAAGTAATCTTTTTGAAGTGTTTTAGTGTTATATTTTATTCTACTCCCTAACTATCAAATAAAAAATGATAACGAATGGAAAATATTCCCGCTTATTCTTTATTTAGATATTAGCGTGATACATGAATTAAGGGATAAGTGTATCAAAGATGGCAGCACCTGATGTATTACTGGCTGTTTTTCTAGAAATTTCTGTTAAAAAGGTGGTAACAGTAGTGTTTAGTTCACCTTTTAAGGCAAAAATTCTTAAAGCATCTTTGAGTTGTTTGATGACATGCCTATCGAACTGTCCATTTTCTAAGGCATTTTTACCATGTCTTAAAATTTGACGGACAGGTTCAATGACAGTAGGATCTTGAACGAGTTCGTATAAAACGGATAATAAATCAACGTTTTCGCCTTGCCATTTAATATGCATGATGTCACTTCCTGTTCCTAAGGTTATTTTGAGAAAATTTGTGTTATAAAAATTATTTTACGATTAAATATTACAAAAAATTATAATTTAAATCAATATTTTTTTAAATTTTATCAATTGAATTATAATCAAATGCACTAAGATGATGAAATTCATTATAAATTAAGTATACTAAAAAACTTTGAAACCAGTACATTAGTATTGATGTCAAAGTTAATCTAAAGGGATTTTAATGGTGCAGCAAGATGTGCATTCGCTTAGCGACAATAATTGCTAGAATAGCTTTAATGGCATCGCCTATTAAGTAAGGCAGCATAAGAATGTGCAAAATTTTAACTAGCATTTCAATGGCTGAGTTCGCTGCAAAAATTTGTGGATTACTGGCTAATAGCACAAAATAAGGAATACCAACAGCGTATATCAAAAGTGACGCAATCATAACACAAAGATAAGTATACCATGACTTTTTGGACAGGTTAACCAGTATAGCCAGAGTTGTTGAGGCCACAATAAAACCAGCAGCAAATCCAAACTGTGGGGAACTCAAAATACCTTGAAATAAAATTTGAAAAATAAGACTGGCACTTGTTGAGATAAAGGCATATTTTGGTTTTAGCACCAAACCAATAAGTATGACAAAAAATGTTTGCAGTGTAATAGGTGGAATAAACCCTAATGGAATTCTAAAATAACTACTAATAAATAATAAGACAGCTAGTAATGCACTCAAAGTAATGTGTTTTGTTTTCATATTCATATATCTCCTTTAATCTAGGCGAGTAGACACTTCGCCGTAATGTAATGTATGTTGCGTTCCGTCCTCTTTTTGAATAATAAGCTCTCCATTGTCAGTAATGCCAATTGCTTTAGCGTGATAACTTGAATCGCTCTTAGGAAAAATTGTAATCTGTTGATTTAAAATATAACAATGCTGACGATAGTCATCTAAAAATGAAATATCTGGCAACTGATCAAGTAGAGTTAATAATTCATCAATAATAGCTAAAATCAATTGATTGATATTAATTGTCTGAGGACTTAAATACCCAATAATATGCTCAAGTTCTTGTGGAATCTCTTTATGGTGATACACATTTATGCCAATACCAATGACAATATATTCAATCAAATTAAGTTCCACATTCATAATACTTTCTGTTAAAATACCCCCTATTTTTTTATGCTGATAAAACAAATCATTAATCCATTTTATCGAAACGGTAATGCCCGTTGTTTTTTTGATAGCACGTAGAACAGCAACGGCACTCAAAGGTGTTGTTAAATGCAGCAAATGTTTAATATGATACGAACGGTAAAGAACACTTAAATAAATACCCGTGTCTTTTGGAGAATAAAATGTTCGAGAAAACCTGCCACGACCACTGGTTTGCTGCTTACTAATAAACAGTGCAACATCATCTGAATGCTTGTCTGCATATAGTTTTGCTTGAGTATTCGTTGAATCGACACTATCGTAAATAAAAACGGGATAATCAGATAAAGCACTATACAAGAGCGTCTTATCTAACTTAGTATTGGCACCTACCAATTTATATCCATAATGTTTATGACTATCTATAGTATAGCCGTCTTGACGCAATGCATGGATAGCTTTCCAAATAGCATTACGTGATAAATGTAAATCGCTAGCCAACTTATTTCCTGAAATAAACTGTGACGTGCCAAGCAATGTTTCTAATACGAGTTGTTTAGTATTCATAAATCCACCTACTCCTTTCTTTTAGTGACTTAAACTATCAGATTGCTCATTCACACTATACATGAAAGCAATTGATGTACCAAGTTACCATAGTATGATTACTAAATAACAGACACACATACTATGGACATTAATAAATGAACACCCACTGTATAGACATAGAATAGGGCATATTACAAAAATAGTCAACCATTATTTTTGAAAAGGTGACTAAAAGGTAGTTAGAAATTCATATTTTAGTATGAAATGTGCTATAATGAAATAAACTGCTTTCGCCAAAGAAAGCACATAAAAGAGTATCATGATAGACAGAACATTATTGGAGAATGAAAATGGAGAGAATTATTGTACGTGGTGGCAAAAAATTAACTGGAAAAGTTAAGGTAGAGGGGGCAAAAAATGCCGTTTTGCCCATTTTAGCAGCCAGTATTTTAGCAGAAAGTGGGAAAACAAACTTAGCAAATGTGCCCATCTTGTCTGATGTATATTTAATGAACGACGTGTTGAAGTCATTGCATGTCGATTTAAAATTTGACGAAACAACAAATACAATGGAAATTGATGCAACAGGAGACATTTCAACAACAGCACCATTCGAGTATGTGAGTAAAATGCGTGCCTCAATAGTGGTCATGGGGCCCCTATTAGCTAGAAAAGGATTTGCTCGTGTGTCCATGCCCGGTGGGTGTGCAATCGGGTCACGTCCTATAGATTTGCATTTAAAAGGGTTTGAAGCCTTAGGAGCAACCATTACAACATCAGCAGGCTTTATTGAAGCCAGAGCCGATAAACTAATCGGTAGTCACATTTATTTAGATTTCCCTAGCGTTGGAGCTACACAAAATATAATGATGGCAGCTACTTTGGCAGAAGGCACTACCGTTTTGGAAAATGTTGCAAGAGAGCCTGAAATTGTTGATTTAGCCAATATCTTGAATAAAATGGGTGCACGTATTAGTGGAGCAGGAACAGACACTATCCGAATTAAAGGTGTAAACTCATTGGTCGGTGCCTCACATTATGTTATTCCAGATAGAATTGAAACAGGAACATTCATGATTGCAGCAGCCATTACACAAGGCGATATTTTCATTGAAGATGCTATTAGCGACCATAACAAACCGTTAATGTCAAAATTACACGAAATGGGTGTCCGATTTGAAGATACAGATACAGGTATTCGTGTTATTGCACCAGAACACTTAAAAGGTACAGATGCTAAAACGATGCCACACCCTGGATTTCCAACTGACATGCAAGCACAAATGACAATAGCACAGCTATTATCAGATAGAGATACCATGATGACCGAAACAGTTTTTGAAAATCGTTTCATGCATTTTGAAGAATTACGTCGTATGAATGCGCAATTTCATATCGAAGGCTCAACAGTATTCATGCGTCCATCTCTTTGCTTGCAAGGTGCAGAAGTTGCTGCTACAGACCTACGAGCTGCTGCTGCATTAGTGCTTGCAGGATTGAGAGCAGATGGCTTTACACAAGTGGTTGAACTGAAATATTTAGATAGAGGATATTTTAAATTCCATGAAAAATTGGCTAATTTAGGAGCAGATATTGTACGTGTGCCAAATCGCTTAAGTGATGAGGACATGCAGCAACTATTTGTATAGCCGCGGAGGGTAGTATGCAAGAAAAAAAAGAAAAATCGAGAGCAATTGGGGCGACACGTTTTTTTGTGTCGGACAATGATTTATTCAAAGTATTATTAAGTATTGTTGTTTTTATTGTTCTCATACTCGTTTTTTTAATTATTGGATTAATTATTGGTTATGCTGTTATAGGTGATGGCAATCCTTGGGACGTATTACAATGGTACACATGGCAACACATTTTAGATTTTTTAAATTGAGTGAGGATAGGTTATGACACAACACATTTTAAAAGAAATTTTAGCATTTCGTGATGCACGTGGCTGGGGGAAGGCACACACTCCTAGAAACTTGGCAAGTTCTATTATCATTGAAGCAGCAGAATTACTTGAAAATTACCAGTGGGGAGAGTCTTATGCTAATGAGGAAAACGTGAAAGAAGAAATTGCAGATATTTTAATTTATACGTATATGTTGGCAAATCACTTGAACTTGGATATTGACACGATTATTCGTGAAAAACTCGAAAAAAATGCTATAAAATACCCTTTGCCTTAAAAACGACGTGACCTCAAGCTCTATAAAACTTGAGGTCACGCTATTTTATTTAAACTGCCCACCTTGTGCCAGTTGGTTTCCTTTTTTTAATTCATCAATAATAACAAACACGTTCTCTTTTGGTGCTCCCGTGTGTTTAACCACCGCTTCGGTAATATCGCTGACTAGAGCTTGCTTTTGCTCATGTGAACGTCCTTCTAACAATTCAATCCGTATAAATGGCATCTTTTTTCCTCCTTGATATATCTTATGTGCGTACTTTCTATATAGTATATGTCTAATATGGGTAAGGTCTTTCTATTTAGAAAGATTATTTAACGTGCCTTAATGCGTGCATATCATTACTGTGTGACTACAATATTAGGCTAGCTGTGTTAAAAAATGGCGTAAGCGTGCCATAGATTCTTGTAAAACCGGCATACTTGTTGCGTAGCTAATACGAATGTGATTTTCTCCACCTTTGCCAAAAACAGAACCAGGGATAACGCCGACTTTCCCTTGAATAGCTAATTGTGTGGCGAATTGCTTATCGTCTAGGTGAACATGTTTAGGTAAACGTGGGAACAAGTAAAATGCTCCATCAGGAGAAACTACTTCAAAGCCCATGTCTGTCAGTTCATAAACAAGATAGTCACGGCGTTCTTTATACGCTTGTCGCATTGTGAGAATAGCGTCATCACCGTTATTAAAAGCTGTTGCTGCTCCAATTTGAGCAAATTGAGAGCCAACGGGTGTACTTGATTGATGTGCCTTAAAAATGGCTTCAAATAAATGTTTAGGTGCAGCGATAAACCCTATTCTCCAGCCCGTCATAGCGTATGTTTTAGAGGCACCATTTAATAAAATCGTTTGTTGTGGCAAATAGCGTGCAATGGAATCATGAGCTTGATCATATACCAGCTCGCTATAAATTTCATCACTAATGACAATAATACCCAATTCTTCAGCCACTTTGGCAAATGCTTGAAGTTCCTCTGTGGAATACGTTACCCCAGTTGGATTAGACGGATACGTAAGCACAACAACTTTAGCGTGTGGATAGGCTTGTTTTGTGGCTCTTAACTGTTCAGGAGTCAATAGAAATTGACTATTGGACGTATCCACCGGAATAAATTCTCCGCGATTGATTAGTGTACAGAGTTCATATTGTGGAAATGCTGGAGTTGGAACAATAACAGCGTCCCCAGGATTAATTAAGGCTTGCATAACAGCAGCCAAACCTTGCGACTCCCCAGTTGTGACAATAATTTGTGAAGCATCATACTTTAATGTGTAACGTCTATCCAACCAGTCAACAAAAGCATTAATTAAAACAGGCATACCTTTTGAGGGGGCATACCCATTAAAACCATCGTCAATAGCTTTTTTTCCGGCTTCTTTCACGAAATCAGGCACATCAAAATCAGGAGCACCGATAGTTAGTAAATGGATTCCCTCTGTTTTAGCGAACAATTCATTATAAGCCAAAATTTCTGAGGCAACAATATGTTGTAGTGCAGTATTAGTCATATAAAACACGTCCTTTCATAAATTAAGATAAGCATACAGTAAACATAGACGAAAAGCAAGACATTCAAAGAAAAATTGTCCGTTCCCACCTAAAAAAATAAACAACTTTTTTAGGTGTCCAGTCTATCCAAAAACAGATGTATAGTAAAGAAAAAATTATCTGTTGTAAAGCCTGTACGTTCCTTTCCATAATGCGCTGCTTATCCTATGCGAGTTCCACATTTAATTTATAAATAGACAGAAAAGATGAAAGGTCTCCTGCATGACAAAACAATATGACTCCACCCATGCTACTTGTTAGGTATCCTAATATTAACAACTAGCCAAATCTACTGTATCACCAAGCATGCTCCTAAAAATCGTGTTGGTAAACTAAAGTTTACTAACACAATAAAAATGACAAGGCATAAAAAAGGTTCTAAATAACAAAAACTGTGAGAAATTTATATTATATAGAAATAACTCTCATGGAAAAGTAAGTCATTAAACATGGTGAAAACCCTTGATACTACTGTGTTTCTCGTTGTAAAAAAAGTGTTTTTTTCGTATAACGAAAAAGACTTGCTTATTTTTTGCGAAAAAACGCATTTGTATATACAAATGCTATGCTCGCCAAATAGAAAAAGTTGTTTTTTTAAGGTTATAGTTTTATAAAAAATACATAAAAATAACCAAAGAAAAATTTTAAAATTGACAAAATAGTGTAAATCGTTTATTTTAATTTTAACAAAAAATGTACATTGATAAATTAAGAAATAGCGTTTTTTCGCATTATAATATTCGAGCGACAACACAACGGACTAAGGAAGTTATCTTAGTTTGAGTTGTCTGCAAGACAAATCGAATGCGAAAAAAGGGAAAAGTCAACGGTAGCGGACTGTAAGGAGCATAAGGAGTTGACTTTTCTCTAGCTATAGAGACACCCCAAACAGTTTGGTTGATCTTAGAGGCTAAAGGGGTACGGGGACTAGTCCTCGTTACAAAGATTAACCTTATCTGAACAGAGTGGCAGAGGACTGTGGTGGTGTAAACCACCATAGTCAGATAATCCCCTTTCACTAAGTAGTAGGGGTAACTCTAGGAAAACTGTGTCAGAAATATAGAGAAAACATTGATATATCAAGGATAATCTTTGTTGACAAGTTTTAAAATAAATGTCAACAAAAAAAGAGTAATTAGTATAAACTAGTTGCTCTTTTTGTTTTGTATATGTCTAAAATAGAAAATAAGGTGGTTTTTAGAGTTTTTATAAATGATATTAAAATTGATTATACGTGCTTTATTTTGCGTTTTAGGTACATTATATAAAAATTAGTAAACGGTAATTTGCTAGTTTTGTTTTTTGTTAGTTAAAAACTCAATCACATAAACATTATTATAACACAGAAAAATATATAATATAAGACTGTTTTTTACAATTATTTTGTGGTATGCTTTCATTAAGTTATATTAATATTCCGTGGAAAGAAGGAGATACCAATGTTTATTTAATTTTTTCTATTGTTATCTTATATTATTATTTACAAAGGAGTGAGTTTTTATGAATAAAAAAATTGTAAAGTCATTTTCTTGTTGTTTATTAGGTACATGTTTGTTTAGTACTGTTTTGTCAAATGGTTTTAATGGTTATGCAGTAGAATCTATAATTATTGATGATGTAGATATTTCAAATTATGTAGACAGTTACAATTATCAATATATTTCAAAATTGTCTAATGAAAAAGCAATAATTTACAAAAATGCTTTAAAATTAGGTTTGTCAAATAAAAAATTGGGTAAACAAAGTATTGATAAAGTTATTGAAAATATTGATAAATTAGCAGCTAAAGAAAATGATATTCCTATATTTGAATTTAGAGGGAATTTTTGGGATGGACAAGGTATTACAACGGATGAATTAGGAGCTACTATTGATGTTGCTCTTATGGTTTTAACTGGTGGAGCTCCTGGTGGAGCTAAAGCTGCTGTCCAAGCTTTAATTGCTAAGCATGGTAAACATAAAGCTGTTCAAATTATTGCGAGTAAATTATCTTCATTGGGATTAGGTGCTTTTGTATCTAAAATTATTCCGTTTATAGATGCGTTTATTTATTTAACTTCTCCAGGTAAAGGAATTGCTAGTTTTATTGATTCTATTGATTTTCATAAAGATAATGGAAGAATTAACTTATGGCCTTAAAAAATATATTTAGATGTCTATTTTCTGGAATATGTTTTGCATTATTAGGAATTTTATTAAAATTATTATTTAATGTGGAATATATATTTTTTAGATGGTTTATATTTGGAGTTGCAAGTAAATTTGGAGAGTTAATGGTTTTGTTTATTTTAAATAAAAGAAAAAATAAAACTAGATAGTTTTGTAGGATAATCGTATTATTTAAAGATTTTATTATTTTTATGTTTAACATTGATTATAAAAATATTGATGGATAGCACTTAAATCAAACTTTATCAGATATGACAAAGTATTTTAAAAGATTGTTTGAGATGTACATTTAAATTTTATTATAATATTTTTTACTATTTAATTTCATAAAATAAAGGGGTAAATTGTTATGAATAAAAAAATTGTAAAGTTATTTTCTTGTTGTTTATTAAGTACATGTTTGTTTAGTGCTGTTTTGTTAAATGGTTTTAATGGTTATGCAGTAGAATCTATAATTATTGATGATGTAGATATTTCGAATTATGTAGACAATTACAATTATCAATATATTTCAAAATTGTCTAATGAAAAAGCAATAATTTACAAAAATGCTTTAAAATCAGGTTTGTCAAATAAAAAATTAGGTAAACAAAGTATTGATAAAGTTATTGAAAATATTGATAAATTAGCAGCTACTATTGATGTTGCTCCTGGTGGAGCAAAAGCTGCTATTAGTGCTTTAATTTCTAAAGTTAGAAAACAAAAAGCTATGGAAATAATTTTAAATAAATTATCTCAATTGGGTTTGGGTGCGTTTAAAGAACAGATTAAAAAAGCGTTGCCTTGGATTGTTGCTTTAACTTCTCTGGATAGAGGTATTGCTAGTTTTATTGATTCTATTGATTTTCATAAAGATAATGGGAGAATTAACTTATGGCCTTAGAAAAATTTTTTATTGGTTTGTTAAAATACACTGTTGTTACGTGTATTTTTATGTGGATTGCTTGTTTTTTATTAAATAAAGAATATAGTTTTATACAGTGTATTTATATTTCTTTATTATTTAAATTATCTGAATTTTTTCATGAATGGAAATCAAAAAAGAAAAAATAGCGTTTTTTTGCATTATACTATTTAATCGATAATATAACATTGTGTAAAGGATATTAATGGTGATTGTAATGAAAAAATTTTTTTGTTAGGAAGTTTATTTGGAGTTTTAATTTATATACTCATTAAGTATATTTTTTAAAAAAATTAAAATATATTCATATTTTTTAGAACTGTTTTTTTAATGAAAAAAAGTTCTTTCTTATCTTGATACTATATCTTTTGTTTACTAACACAATAAAAATGACAAGGCATAAAAAAGTTCTAAATAACAAAAACTGTGAGAAATTTTTAAATAAAGATTTCTCACAGTTTTAAATACATTACTTCAGACAATGTAGTCCTAAGTGTTTAATGGTTACGTTTTTCTTTCTGTTCAATTGCTAGTTGAATAATATAATCAGCTAAATGAATATTTCTAACGAGTAAAGGGCCGTGAAAATAGCTACAAAACACATTTTTGTAGCGAGCACCTTCCGTGTTATCTTCGTTGTTGTTGCCACAACCTTGTTGAACGGTACCTAGAGGTTTCATATTTTCGCCCAAAAATGTACGGCCATTATGATTTTCATACCCTGCATACGTCATGCCGGTCTGTTCATCAAAAATAGAAATATCTCCAATGAAACGATTATTATCTTGACTTAATGTGTAATGATCTAAAGCACTAATGCCCTCAATTTTTTCGCCATTTGCGCCAATATAATAATGCCCTAATAATTGATACCCACCACAAATAGCAACGACTACACCGTCTTGCTCAATATAGCGTGTCAAACTGTCCTTTTTATGCTGAATATCCTTAGACACTACTTTTTGTTCATAATCTTGACCACCACCAAAGAACACAACGTCAAAATCTTCAGGATTGAATGTATCGTCTAAACTCACTAAAGTTGTTTCCACGTGATACCCTTGTTTCTTTGCTCGCCATTGTAAAATAAGTAAATTGCCATTATCCCCATAAGTATTCAATAAATCGCCATATAAGTGACAAATTCGCAAGGTTTTCATTAATCAAGCTCTCCTTTCACGTACCCTTGTGTAGCTAACTCTTTTCTGATTTGTAGCATTGCCGTGTATGTTGCTAAAACATTCACTCGCTTACTTGGTGCTTGTTTAATGGCAGTAATAACTTCGCTTATTGTCGGACACACTTGCATATCTTCGTATCCTGCCACTTCTAAACGCAAATGCATTTCAGCATGCCTTGCTCCTCCAACGACCACATGCTCAATAGTCAAATGATGCAATTCCTCGAACTGTCCGTCCCAAATCCAACTCACATCCCGTCCGTCAGCATAATTATCATTCAAAACGGCAATCAACGTACAGGGATTATCATCTAACTTCAATAGCTCTAATACTTGGTTTAACCCTACCGGATTTTTGATTAAGTTGATTAACACGTGTTTATCGTCCACTTGAACAAGTTCTTGTCTGCCAAATACACGTTGTGCTTGTGTAAATCCTGTTTGAATAGCATCGGCAGAAATATCAAATAGACGAGCCACAGAATACGCAGCTAGAGCATTATAAATATTGTACACACCAGCTATGCCGATTGTAAAAGGATGGTGGTCAATCGTAAATTTAGAATAGTCTAAAGTCAACTCATCAATAGATGTTAACGTAAAATCAAGTTCTGAACGTTTGAATGAGCAATTTGGACAGAAATAATGCCCTAAATTTGCATAACTAATATGTCGATAATGCAAGACTTTCTCACAATGTGGGCAGAGTACATTATCTGTATTATAGTGAGCTTTTATATCAGCTTCTGGTTTATCTGAAAAACCAAAGAAAAGTTGTTTATTCGGTAGCGATACAGAATTAAAAATAGGGGCATCACCATTAGCAAGTACAATGGTGTCTTTGGATAAAGTAATGCCGTCTAAAATTTTTCGGTAAACGGTATAAATTTCACCAAAACGATCCATTTGATCACGAAAAATATTTGTAGTGACCACAATTTTAGGATTTAAAAAGGGAACAACATACACTAAATTAGCTTCGTCGACTTCTAAAACAGCTATCTTCTCTTCATTTGGTACACTGCGATGAGATAAAAATGCAGATACAATCCCTTGTTGCATATTTGAACCAGTCGAATTGGTCAATAAATTTGGGTATTTTTGTTTTAGTGCTTGAACAGTAAGGGCAGTTGTTAATGTTTTGCCATTTGTTCCTGTAATGATGATTGTTTCATAGTCTTTTGCCAAATCAGATAGCACGTGTTTATCAATGGTTAAAGCCAGTTTCCCAGGATAACTTCCGCCAGTTTTCCCTAATAGACGTAAGGCAAATTGCGAGCATTTTCCTATCGCAATAGCACATTTACTTTTCAAAGACATGTTCATTCTCCTTTATTTTCAACGTTTTACATGTATATTAAGATAATCTGTAATCATGCCTTCCTACAACACGTAGTCTGTAAAGATAGGCACATATATTGGCTAACATCACTAGAGAGATGTTAATGGTTAGTCAAATCAAATGGATTTGCTAAAAATGATATAAGCATTATATCATACTTGTAAAAGATAGAGAAAAAAACTGTTCATAGTAATTGAAACACCCGACTATTTAATGTATTATAAATGACAAGAAGATGAGAAAGTAAGAGGTATTTATGGCTAAACAAGGAGATTATAGCGTACAAGATGTATTTGATATGTGTCGTGCGTATATGAATGATGAACATGTGTCATTTATACAAAAAGCATACGCATTTGCCAAAAAAGCACATGAGGGCATTGTCCGGAAATCAGGAGAACCTTACATTATTCATCCAGTGCAAGTGGCAGGTATGTTGGCGAAATTGTATATGGACCCATTTACTGTTGCTACTGGTTTTTTACACGATGTTGTTGAAGATACAGAGTATACCTACGAAGATATGGTTAAAGAATTTTCTCAAACAGTAGCCGATTTAATTGAAGGTGTTACTAAAATTGGGCAAGTCGAGTACCAATCAAAAGTAGAAAATAAAGCCGAAAATCATCGTAAAATGTTACTGGCAATGTCAAATGATTTACGTGTGATTATTATTAAATTGGCAGATAGATTGCATAATATGCGTACTATGGAATACCAGACGCCAGAAAAACAAAAACAAAAATCAGAAGAAACACTAGAAATTTACGCTCCTTTGGCACATCGACTAGGGATGAGTAAAATTAAATGGGAATTAGAAGATTTGTCTTTACGGTATTTAGAAACAGAACAATACTACAATATCGTTAAATTAATGAAAGACCGGCGTGAAGAACGAGAACGCATGGTTCAAGAAACCATTGATACCCTAAAAAAAGTGGTAACGGATATGTCTATTACGGCAGAAATCAATGGGAGACCTAAACACATTTATTCCATTTATAAAAAAATGGTCAATAAGAAAAAAGAATTTGATGAAATTTATGACTTACTAGCCGTTCGTGTTTTAGTAAGCGATATTAAAGATTGTTATGCAGTATTAGGAGCAGTACATACAAAATGGACACCTCTACCGGGACGATTTAAAGACTATATTGCTATGCCTAAGCCAAATATGTACCAATCCTTACATACTACTGTCATAGGTCCGGGGGGAACACCCGTTGAAATTCAAATTCGTACATTTGAAATGCACCGTATCGCTGAAAACGGTGTGGCTGCCCACTGGGCATATAAAGAAGGCGTGACACGTCAAGTAGAAGAGACCCCACTACAAAACCACATGAACTGGTTTAGAAATTTATTAGATCTACAACAGGACTCACAAAATGCTAGTGATTTCATTGAAAGTGTAAAAACAGACATTTTCAAAGATAGAGTTTACGTCTTTACACCAAAAGGTGACGTCACGGAATTGCCAAAAGGTTCAGGTCCACTAGATTTTGCGTATAGTGTGCATACCGAATTAGGAAATAAAACGATAGGTGCTAGTGTCAATGGACGTCAAGTTGGACTAGACACACGTTTAAAAACAGGCGATATTATCGAAATTAGGACAAGTCATAATGCCAAACCAAGTCCTGACTGGTTAAAATTTGTGGTCACAAGTCGGGCAAGAAACAAAATTAAACGCTATTTCAAACTTCAAGAGCGTGATATAAGTATACAACGTGGCAAAGAGATGTTAGAAAAAGCCATTCACGACTTAGATTTTGATCCAAAAGAATTTATGACCAAAGAAAAAATGATGGATATTATTGAACGTTTCAATACTACAAATGAGCAAGACATCTATGCCTCTATTGGTTTTGGAGAACTTTCAGCACTATCTGTATGCAACCGTCTAACCGAGGACGAAAGACGTCTACGTGAAAGTGAACTAGAAAAACAGAAACTCTTTTCTGAACCAGAAAAACCAAAACAAGCCATGAAAATTCGTGACGAAAATGGAATTATCGTGTCTGGTGGGGATAACCTGCTTATTCGATTAAGCCGTTGTTGTCGCCCGGTGCCTGGCGATTTAGTCGTTGGCTATATCACAAAAGGGCATGGGATTTCTGTACACCGACAAGACTGCCCAAATGTTCACGTGTCAGGTCAAGAAAAAAATAGATTGATTGATGTCGAATGGGATGCCGTTGCTGCTAAAAAGACATTAAATTATGACACCGAACTTATTATTACAGGATACGATAGACATGGTATCTTTACAGATATAGTCAATACCGTCAATAGTATTGTGAAACGTCTAAACAGTATCCATGCAAAAGTTGACGACAATACGCAAACCGTTACCGTTACACTAAGAGTGGGTATTCAAGACATTGGAGAACTCGATAGACTAGTCGAAAAACTAAAAATGATTACCGATGTTTATCGTGTGCATCGTGTTATTTCATAACGATTCCACAAGTAAACTGTTCTCCTAGTGTAGCTTAAAAATCGAAATCATTAGAGATTAAGTGCCCATGCTTACACGTTTTTTTGTGAAGAGATGTATTGAAAAAATGTTTGAATGATAAATGAAATGCCATTTTATATAAAATTGTGGTAAAATAGGACATACAAATTGTGAAAACTAGAAAAAAGAGATACAAATGTGACATGGCATAATGATGTAACTAAACGGAATGTAGGTGAATAGATGAAAATTATTATACAACGTTGTAAACAGGCAAACGTTAAAATTGATGAGCAATGTGTTGGTCAGATTGATAAAGGTTACGTGTTATTGGTTGGTGTAGCACAAGAGGACACGCTAGAGGACATTGACTATGCTGTCAAAAAAATAACAAACATGAGGCTATTTTCTGATGACAATGGAAAAATGAATATTGCACTACAAGATATTGGTGGCTCGATTTTGTCTATTTCACAATTTACATTGCTAGCAGACACTAAAAAAGGTAATCGTCCAAGTTTTACGAAAGCTGCTGCTCCACAAAAAGCAAAAGAATTTTATGACATCTTTAACACAAAACTAAGAGAGCAAGGTTTAGTTGTTGAAACAGGACAATTTGGTGCAGATATGCAAGTAGCACTAGTAAATGATGGACCAGTCAGCATTATATTAGATACAAAAGACAATAAAAGACCACTATAACGTAGTAAAGAGTAAACTTTAGGAACAGAAATAATCAGCAGCAAAAGAGTCATGATAAAATAATATGTTATGTAAACAAGATACTGAAATACACTATCTGTTTAACACGCATGTAGGCATTGTACACTAGCAAATAGAAGTTATCATACGTTAGGAAAGAAATAAAATAAAGCAATAAACTGTATAGTATACATAGTATAAACGAGTCAGGAGTGAGTGAATGTGAAAAAGCTATATCGTTCAAGAAAGGATAGAAAAATTGCAGGAGTTTGTGGAGGTTTTGCTGAATATTTTGGAATAGATTCCATGGTTGTACGCCTAATTTTTGGTGTTGTCATTGCTTTTCTAGTGTTGCCAACGTTTGGTACGGCAGTAATCTTATACATTGTTTTGGCTTTAGCTATTCCAAACGATCCATTTATTTCAGGCGATGATTATTTTGACTCTCCTTTCAAATAACAGGAAAGATGCATAGACAGCTTTAAATTTAGGGGTAAAACCTTTGATTTAAAGCTGTTTCATGTTTTATCTCAACCATTTAAAAATAGTACACCAAACATTCTTTTTATGGTACACTAGATACATCACACTCAAGGAGTTTTTATGAGTATATTAAAATCAGACGAACGCATAGACAAACTAATACGTGAAAATATTGATATTATTCAAAGTAAATCCGTGTTTTCATTCTCTTTAGATGCCGTTCTTTTAGCTTATTTTGCCCAAATTCCACAAACCAAACAAGCCGTTATTGTTGATGCCTGTTCTGGAAATGGTGCAGTAGCGTTCATGTTATCCGCCAAAACGACAAATAAAGTAATCGGTATTGAATACCAAGAACGATTAGCAGATATGGCTTGGCGAACCATTCAGTTGAATGGATTATCAGGAAAAGTTGACATCATACATGGAGATTATACACACGCTGAACAGTGGTTGGCGTATGATAGTGTAGATGTTGTCACATGTAATCCACCATACTTTGCAAGAGAACATCATCAATGCATTCATGAAAAAGAAACATACGCTCTAGCTCGCCATGAAATCACCATTACATTAGAGGAATGGGTGTCTACGAGTGCCAAGCTGTTGAAAATGGGGGGGAAATTGTACTGTGTACACCGTCCAGAACGTCTTGTTCAAATTCTGGCGGTCATGCAAGCAAACCGTCTTATGCCAAAACGTTTACAATTTGTGCATCCTAAAGCACAAAAAGAGGCCAATATTGTATTAATTGAGGCTATAAAAGACGGAAAAGCAAACGGCACAAGAATATTGCCGAATATTGTTGTCTTTGATGACCAAGGGAAATACACACCGTTCATGCAGGAGGTTTTATATGGATAAAGCCCACTATTTTTACGTGCTAAAATGTGCAGATAACACCTATTATGCTGGATACACAACAGATGTCAATCGCCGTGTTCATGAGCATAATACCTCTGAAAAAGGTGCGAAATACACAAAAGTAAGACGTCCTGTAATGCTTATTTATACCGAAAAATATGATACACGTTCATTAGCGACTAAAGCTGAAGCTCGTTTTAAAAAATTAAGTCGAACACAGAAAGAAGCATTTTTATATGATACACCAACAAAAAAGTTTTGAATCCCATTCAGTAGGCACCCTCTATTTAGTGCCAACACCTATTGGAAATTTGGAGGATATGACCTATCGTGCCGTCCATATACTACAAAGTGTGGATATTATTGCCTCTGAAGACACAAGACATACACAGAAATTATTAAACCATTTTTCTATTCATACACCACAAAAAAGTCTACATGAACACAATGTGTTAGAACGTGTGCCACAGCTTGTGGAGCTACTACAAAAGGGAGCTAATATCGCTCAAGTAAGTGATGCTGGCATGCCATCAATTAGTGATCCGGGACATGAACTTGTTCAAGCCTGTATTGCACAAGGCATTCCTGTAGTGTCTCTTCCTGGAGCAAGCGCGGGACTAACTGCACTCATTGCATCTGGTTTATCGCCGAAACAATTTTATTTTCACGGATTTTTGCCTCGTAAAAAGCAAGAACAAGTGGCACTTTTCCAACACTTGCTTATCAAAGAGGAAACATTAATCTTTTATGAATCGCCTTTTCGCATAAAAAAAACACTACATGCTATGGCAGAGGTTTTTCATCATAAGCGACAAGTTGTGCTATGTAGAGAACTAACCAAACGACATGAAGAATACATTCGTGGACATTTATCTGACTTAATAGAGTGGGCAGAAACACATGAAATCAAAGGAGAATGTTGCGTGCTTGTTTCTGGGTGTTTGCCTGAGGAAAAGCAAGATAACTTAGATACACAAAAAATGCCTGAATATCTAAGCATTATTGATCAAGTAGCGTGGGTTATGGAAAAAGAGCAACTTAGTCAAAAAGATGCCATAAAAAAAGTGGCGAAATATTTAGGGAAAACTAAGCAAGATATTTATAAAATAGTACATGGAGGTTAGTATGGAAACATTAGTATTAGGTGGATACACACGGGATACAAATAAAGGTATTTCAACAGTTGTATTAGATACAGAACAAGGGAAATTACACGATGTTATATTACAAGCAGAAGTGAACTCCCCTACATATTTGGAAGCAATCGGTGATTTTGTATTTACAGTTGTGAAAGAAGATGACTGGGCAGGTATTGGGCTATTTGAAAAAGAAGAAACTGGGTATCGCCAAATTACAACTGCTCTAACAAAAGATGTTAATCCACCGTGTTATGTGTCCTTTGATAGACAAAGACAACTGGTGTATAGTGCCAACTATCATCAAGGTTTTTTTGAAATTACACAATTAACAGATGAAGGATTGGAAATTGTTGATTCTGTTCAACATGAGGGAAGCAGTATACACGACAATCAAAAAAGTGCACATGTACATTATGTGCAAATGGATAGAGCTAATGAATGTTTATTAGTGTGCGACTTGGGAACAGATGAGGTATATACATATCGCATTTTAGAAGATAATACCGCTCAAGAAGTTGCGAGGTATAACAGTGCAAAAGGATTTGGACCACGTCATCTTGTTCAGCATCCAAGTTTGCCTATTATATATATTATAGGTGAATTGTCAAATGAGATAGATATTTGTGCTTACCAAAATGGCATACTGACACATATTGAAACGGTATCACTATTACCCGATACCTATACTGAGTGGAGTGGTGCTGCTGCCATTCGTATTAGTCAAGACGGACGCTTTGTGTACGCTTCAAACCGTGGACATAATAGTATTGTCGTTTATAAAGTGTTAGAAACAGGACTTTTAGAAGTTGTAGAGTGGGTCAATACCCGTGGACATATCCCTAGAGATTTTAATTTTAATCGTACTCAAGAATTCATCATTGTTGGGCATCAAGAAGATGGAGTACTTGCTTTATTCAAGCGTGACCATCAAACAGGAAAACTTACTTATTTAGATCAAAAAATTGCACCGGAATGTGTCTGTGTTGCGTCTATTCAATCGTAATAAACACATCTAAACAGCTCTAAATCAGATACTTATCTCGATTTGGAGCTGTTTTTATATTTCGGGTCTTTGTCAAATTGATGCCTAAATAGTCATGTTTTTCTACAATACAAGCAAGAGCAGTGTATTTTATAATTCATGAATAGTGGGAACAAGGTTATTTTGCATGACAAAGGTATGCATCTCTTTTGTAGGAGAGTGCTATTTATTAGTAAAAACGTATTAAAAAACGATGTTATAAAATGTAACATGGTTTGCCGGTTTTACTTGTTTATTTACTGCGAGTTTGTTATGATAGAGCCAAAAGAGCCAGTTATGGAAAGGTAATAGACAACTTAAGGAGTAAGATGATGAGAGAAAAGGAAATCAGACGCTCGATGCCAGCATTTCCCATTGGAACAATGATGATGTTGACAGATTTGACTGCTAGACAAATCAGATATTATGAAGAACAAGGATTGATTTGTCCAAAACGCTCTGAAACGAATCGGCGTTTGTATTCTTTAAATGACATTGATAGACTTCTTGAAATTAAGGACTATTTGTCTGAAGGGTTGACAATCGTGGCGATTAAAAAAATCTATTTGCGTGAAAAAGAAACAAAACAGGTTACACCACAAAAAATACTCACAGATGAAGATGTTCGGAAAATTTTGTATAAAGAATTACTAAACCAAAGAGAATGGCGATATAAACTATAGAAAAGAGATGACTTATGGGAAAATCTATCACAAAAGAAAGCATTATTCAAGAAGCTAAGGAAAAAGATGTTCGTTATTTAAGATTGATGTTTACAGACATTTTAGGAACTATTAAAAATGTTGAAGTACCAATCAGTCAATTAGGTAAAGTATTAGACAATAAAATGATGTTTGACGGTTCTTCAATTGAGGGATTTGTGCGTATTGAAGAAAGTGACATGTATTTATATCCAGATTTAAGTACATGGTTAGTTTTCCCATGGGATAGTGGACATGGAAAAATTGCACGTTTTATTTGTGATATTTACAATCCAGACGGAACACCATTTGCAGGAGATCCACGTGCGAATTTAAAACGTGTTTTAGGTGAAATGAAAGGATTAGGATTCACAGAGTTTAACTTAGGGCCAGAGCCAGAGTTTTTCTTATTCAAATTAGATGAGCAAGGCAATCCAACAATGAAACTAAATGATGAGGGAGGCTATTTTGATTTAGCCCCTACGGATACAGGTGAAAACTGCCGTCGTGATATTGTACTACAATTAGAAGAACTTGGATTTGATATTGAAGCAAGTCATCATGAAGCAGCTCCGGGACAACATGAGATTGATTGGAAATATGCAGATGCTCTAAGTGCGTGTGATAATATTCAAACATTTAAGCTAATCGTTAAAACAGTGGCACGTCAACATGGACTACATGCTACATTTATGGCAAAACCTGTTCATGGAATAAACGGTTCAGGAATGCATTGTAATGTGTCTTTATTTACAGAAAAAGGCAATGCATTTTATGATGCCAGCAAAGAAGACGGATTAAGTCAGACAGCTTTGCATTTTATTGCAGGACTATTAGAGCATGCTAGAGGGTATACAGCAATTTGTAATCCAACGGTCAACTCATACAAACGTTTAGTTCCAGGATATGAAGCACCTGTTTATGTTGCATGGAGTGAGCAAAACCGTTCGCCATTAATTCGTATTCCTGCTGCAAGAGGGAACTCAACACGTGTTGAATTGCGCAGTGTTGATCCAATGGCAAATCCATATTTAGCCATGGCAGTATTAATCAAATCTGGTTTAGACGGCATTATCAATGAAAAAATGCCTCCAGCGGCTGTAAACCGCAATATTTATCAAATGTCTTTAGAAGATAGAGAACATGTAGGCATTGCAGATTTACCTGGCGACTTAGCAGAAGCATTAGTTGAGTTACAAAAAGATGATGTTGTGCTTGCTGGGTTAGGAGAGCATATTAAACAAAACTTTATTGCGGAAAAAACATTAGAATTCCAATCTTACCGCACACAAGTTACCAAATGGGAATTAGAGCATTATTTAGGACAATATTAAAACATATCGTGTTGGCGAGCAAAATCGTTCGCCAACACGATTATTTTTTGGTTCTATAATAAATAGGGTTGATGAAAAAAGTTCATTAATCCTATTTGACATAGAACCTATTTTTTATAACTAAGGGAAGCAAATCTGTTTTTACCGATACTATTTAATCAACTCCTATAAGGCTAATAGGCTCAATTGATTTTAAATGAGGATTTTTACTCTAAAATATAGCTGTTTGGCAAAAACAGGTTTTTAATGTATGGAAAAAATACTGTTAGGCAAACAGAGTTAAATGAGTTTATAATAAAGTCTTTTCTGTGAATACAAGGAAAGATAGCATAAGACAAGTATTTGTGCTATGGTGTCTTAGTTTATTTAAGTAAGGCTTTAGATTGTAGTATTTTTAGCTATGTTTAACGTTTCGTTTTTATAATAGCGTTTAAGATAGATGATGTGCTAGTTGTCAATGAATGTTACATAACGTTTATATAGTAAAATAAGACAATCCACGGGAAACGAATGCAATTCCTATTTTAAGCACACTGTACGTGGATAATCTTTTAAAATTGTATAGACTAGTGTGTTGTGTTCATTAGCCCAGTATATGTGAATAAAGTGTAAATTTATATGCTTTTCCTAAGAAATGATAAAATACATATATTTGCAATATAGAGGTTGATTATGTATAAAAAATAGCAAAAACGCATTAATTAATGTAATTTTTTAGGATAAAATGTTTATAAAGTTAAAATGAAATGAGATTTTTTGAATAATTATGCATTATTTCAAGTGATTACAAATAAGGAATTTTTATTGATAAATTCGGATATAACACTAAAAAATATAGTTTTTTTAAATTTGGAAACGATTTTAAAATTAAAAAATAAACTTTTTCATGAGAAATAAAATGAAATTTAAGATAAAATTATTCATATTTTTGTTGAAATTTAGTATAATATACACGTTGCACGTCATATGTTGGTCTTCACATATAGTGCATGATTCCGATATAAGACTGCATAGGAATTTGAAATATTAAGGGGAGAGATATGATTACAATTAATGATATTGCTAAACGTGCAGGAGTTGCGAAAAGCACAGTATCGAGATTTTTAAATGGTGGGAGTGTTAGTGAAAAGACCAAGCAAAAAATTCGTGAGATTATTCAAGAAACAGGCTATGAACCGAATGTGTTTGCACAGAGTCTTAAAGCTAAACGTACCGGATTAATAGGCGTGATTATTCCTAGATTAGAATCAGCGGCTACTAATAGCATCTTAAAAGGGATAGATGATGTCGCTCATATAAATAATCAAAGAGTGTTGATTGTAAATACAAATCAGGAAGAACAACGTGAGTTAGAAGCAATTCGTGTATTAGCACGCCAAAAAGTCGATTGTATAGTTCTAATTGCTACGGTATTTAAAGAGGAGCATAGAGAATTGGTAAAATCTATTGAAACACCAGTCATTGTCTTAGGGCAGCGTGTTGAAGATATTCCATCAGTTAGTTATGATGATTATCAAGCAGGACGCTTAATTGCCGAACATGTGATGACTTTAGGTCACAAAAAAGTTGCGTATGTTGGTGTAGCAGCAGAGGATTATGCTGTTGGTTATTTAAGACAAAAAGGTGTTGAGGATACACTAGTAGAACGTGGTGTGGAGCTAGAGTGCTACCAGACAAGTTTTCATTTAAAAGATGCTTATCAATTAGGACTGAAAATTTTACCCGATTTAACAGCAACGTATGTTATTGCAGCAACAGATAACATTGCTTTAGGTTTGTTAAAAGCAGCGTATGCATGCAATAAACGTGTGCCAAAAGATTTCTCGCTGTCTGGTTTTGGAGGATATGAAAGCACTACGGCTGTCTATCCAACAATTACGACAGTAAAATTCCCGTACGAAGAAGCAGGACGATATGTGTTAGAAAAATTTAATCAAGATGATTATGCGGGAGAAACAATTTTATCTGTGAAATTATTAGTGAAGAAATCAACTGATTTTTATGAAAACAGATAAAAATATATGGGAATTTCTGAAAAAACACGAAAATGTTTTCTTTCAATAAAGAGCGTTACATTTTCATATTTTTTCGGTTATTCTTTTGTCATAAATAAAACCGGTTTTTATTTGACGTATGTACTAAAGGAGAACGTACTATCATCAATATAAACATATTGTCAAAGGTGTTATTAGAGCAGTAGGTGAACAAGGGAAAATTTGAATGGTTACACATTGTGCAAGACGTCTACGGGTTATGACTATGAATGAAATAAAAACTGATAAAGAATGTGTTAAAAATATTGAATTGATTGAAGGGTGTTATTTAACTTAGGACAATGTCAGATTATTTTTTAGAACAAGGCAATCAATAAAATGTATGAAACGGTTGGTGTTTTTGATACAGAAAAAAGTGAGTATAACAGAGATAAGACACAACACTATAAATCAGAGTGTTAGTTTGAAGTCGTTTGAATACATGTGAAATATTTTACATAATTTTTAGGGATAGAAAAAGATTTCCCATAATTGTAAACACCTCGTTTTTTCAGTTCTACGAAATGACTACGGACGTGATTAAGGTGAATAGGTTATGAACAAAATATATGTAATTATTGTGGGGCGTATGAAGCAAGAGAAAAATTGGAAAAACAGAGTAGATTTTATCTAGAAATATGTCAATAGAAAATGAAAATGTCCCAAAATGTGAGCCATTATAAGTGCAATGATTTTCAAAAAAATCATTGCACTTATAGGGCAAAATAATGTATGCTATTAAAGTATCAAGCAAGCTTGTTGTCTTGATACTCTTCAAGAGTTTTTCCAATACTCTTGAGATAGCGTTTGAAAGATGCCAGTTTCCACGGGTGTGATTGTGGTGGAACGTATTGGCGTCTTTCTTTTTTTATATTCTCACCCAAATCAAACACCGCTGAATGCTCTTCATGTGTTAACAAACAACGTGTGGCATAAATGTTGTCAGCGATATTCAAGAAAATATCCCCATTAAATGCTTCAATAACCAACGCTTTTGTGTGTCGTGAAAAATAAACACCTTTCCCATTTTGAACAGGTAAATAGTGATTGTTTTTAAAGCGTATATGATGTCCATCATCTATTTTACGTTCAGTAACCTTACCCAATAAGAGATTGATTTGCGATGGCTTAGGTGCCGTTTCATACACACTCTGTGTCATTTTTTCTCCAAATTGTTTATTGAACGATTTTATCCATCTTTTTAAAAAATGATTAGCTTCTTCCAGTGTTGAAATGCCATGTCGTTCCAAATCAACAGGTAATCGGGATTGTAAGGTATTGTTTAAACGTTCCACACGTCCTTTCCCCTGTGGAATAGATGTTGTTTTAAGG
>NZ_SPPB01000026.1 GCF_004570605.1 Granulicatella sp. WM01
TGAAATAGTATAGCCCTCGTTTAATAATATTTCAATTTGACTTCTTTCTTTATCACTTAAGTGTTTATAGTGTCGTTTTGTGGTATAATGTACTTCAGACATGAAAATCTTCCTATCTATTTGGTTTGGCAACTTTAGTATAGCTGATTTTCATGTTTTTTTGTTTATTTTTATTTGTTGCACTTCATTTTACAACACGGGATTTTTTTTAAAATAACATATTAATCATACATAAATTTAAGGTAAAGATGTTACCTACTCCACAACTATTATTTATGAGTCAATTCAGTATGTTGCAGTAATTCATCTGCATGATGCAAGGCTGCTTGTGTCAATGTATCCCCTGCAAACATACGTGCAACTTCTTGTCGTCTTTGTTCGTGACTCAAACAGTGTAATTCTGTTGTTGTGCGATTATCCACTACTATTTTTTTAACATATAGATGATAATCTGATTTAGCAGCGACTTGTGGCAAATGCGTAATACATAATACTTGTATATTTTTAGAAATATCATGCATTTTATTGGCAATGGCTTGTGCCACTCGCCCACTTACACCTGTGTCGATTTCGTCAAAAATAATCGTTGAGATTGTTTGTTGACTTGCAAAAATAGCTTTTAAAGCAAGCATCATACGTGACAGTTCTCCACCACTGGCTACTTTAACCAACGGTTTAAGTGGTTCACCTACATTAGTTGCCACTAAAAATTCCACGTCATCTAATCCAGTTGCACGAATTTTTATTTTTTCTCCATCAGATTTAAACTGTACTTTAAATTCCACTTTATCCATATACAATGACATCAATTGCTCTTTAACAGACTGTTCTAATTTAACGGCTAATGCTTGTCTTAAAGTTGTCAATTTCTTTCCTTGTATCAATAATTGTTCACGTACATGTAAAAATTGCTGTTGCATATCTACTAAATGTTTATCTTTATTCAAAATACGGTCAAGTTCACTTTTACTCTCATTATAATATACGATAACCTCATCAATATTTTGTCCGTATCTTTCTTTTAATTTATCTAATTGTGCTAAGCGATTTTCAACTTCGCTTAAGCGTTCCTCATTAAACTCAATGCGATCCAGAGCATGCGATAATTGTTTAGACATATCGTTAACCCCTGATAACACATCATTTAACTGAATTGCCATTTGTTCATATTCCTTAGACAAGTCAACAATATGATATAATTGAGACAAAGATTGATGTAAAATTTGTTTTACACCTGTTTCTTCATGTGTCAATAAAGTATCTAAACACAACAACACACTAGCTACTTTTTTATCATTCGCTAACGTTTTTAGTTCTTCTTCCAATAACACATCTTCACGCATTTGAGGATTTACTTCTTCAATATCTGCAATATGCCGTTTCAACAAATTAACTCTTTGTGTATCATTTTGTTCAATTTCCATTAGCTGCTTTAACTGTTTTTTCAGTCGGCTATATTGTGTGTAAGTTTCCATATATAGTGCACGTTCATTTGCAATTGTTTCTGCACCATAACTATCAAGCAATGACAAGTGTTTGGCATCGTTCATTAAAAATTGATGTTCATGTTGTCCGTGAATATCCATAAGTAATGTGCCTAAATGTTTTAAAATCGTTACATTTGCCAACATGCCATTAATTCTTACTTGACTTTTTCCACTACGATGAATTTCTCGTGTAATAATTAATTCATTATCTTCACCGTTCAATCCTTCATGTTCTAAAAACTGTTGTACTGGAGATAATGAGGCAATATCAAACAGTGCTTGTACAACTGCCTTATCGCACTCATGCCTAATCATTTCACTTGAAGCACGTCCACCAGCCACTAAAGATAAAGCATCTATAATAATAGATTTTCCTGCACCTGTTTCCCCTGTTAAAACGCTCATGCCTTGATTAAACTGTACATTTAATTGATCAATTATTGCAAAATTTTTAATATGAATCGTCTGTAACATGACTTCTCCTTACCTTTCATTAAACGATTACCCAACCAATCATTATTTTTTTAAGGTATCATGGGCTTGCTGAACAACATTTGTAATATCTTGACTATTAACACGACTTATTTTTTGGCTATCCAAAGTTAAATATAATAAAAATTCGATATTTCCCTCGCCTCCTGTGATAGGGGAAAATGTCAATCCATTAACACAATATCCATTTTCCAAGGAAAATTGAACCATACGCTCTATCACATCTTCATGCACTTTACTATCTCTTACAATACCCTTTTTACCAACGCTTTCTCGACCAGCTTCAAATTGTGGTTTAATCAATGCTACAACTTCGCCTTTTGGTACTAAAATAGTTGCCAGCGTTGGCAAAATTAAACGTAATGAAATAAACGATACATCAATTGTTGCAAATGTCGGTTGTCCCTTTGTAAAATCTTCCAAACGTGCATACCTAAAATTCACACGTTCCATAACTTCTACACGCTCATCTTGCCTAAGTTTCCAATCTAATTGATTGTATCCAACATCTAAAGCATAACTTAGCTTTGCTTGATGTTGTAAAGCAACATCGGTAAAGCCACCTGTAGAAGCACCAATATCTAATACAGTATGGTCTTTTAAATGCAAACCAAAATAATCTATTGCTTTTTCTAACTTCAACCCACCTCGGCTAACATACTTTAACGTTTCGCCCTTAATATACAACTGGGTACTCACTGGTAACTTTTCGCCAGCTTTATCAATGCGCTGATGCTTTTCATTGTAAACTTGACCTGCCATAATTAAACGTTTTGCTTTCTCACGTGTCGGCACTAATCCTTGCTGGACAACTAACATATCTGCACGTTCTTTTTCCATTGCCACTCCTTAATTATATTACAATTTTACATACTCTAAAAAATCTAACAACAATGTATCCTTTAAATTTGCCTCTATTGCTTTAGCCTGTTCAATAGAACGCTCGGCTATATATATTTGTTCATGTAATTTATGCATAGCCTCATCTTTACCAAGTAAAGACACGTAGGTACTCTTTTGTAATTTTTCGTCCTGTTTAATATCTTTTAAATCATTGTGAATTTGAAAAGCTAAGCCAAATGCATGAGCAAACTCTAGCAACTGATGTGCCAGTTCATTAGAAATATTCGCCAGCTGTGTTGCTGCATACACTGCAAACCAAATCAATTTACCGGTCTTATTTTGATGAATTGACATTAATGCATCTAATGTAATACGTTTGTTCTCCGCTTGAATATCAGCCATTTGTCCACCAATCATCCCATTAGGCCCTGCACATTTTGCCAATGCACGCACTAAATTTAACACCGTTTTAGCATCTCCTTGACTTTCAGATAATACGTCAAATGCCATCGTTTGCAAACTATCTCCAGCCAAAATTGCTGTTGCCTCATCAAATTGCTTATGACTTGTTAATTTCCCACGTCTGAAATCATCATTATCCATAGCAGGTAAATCATCATGAATTAAAGAATATGTATGAATATACTCTAAAGCAATTGCACTAGCATATCCCAGAAAAACAGGTTTACCTAGAGCATGCAATACGGCTAATAACAACAATGGTCTAACTCTTTTTCCACCATTCATTAAAGAATACTCCATTGCTAAACGTAAACGTTCTTGCTCTACATTCTCAAGGCTGCTCGTTAAAGCCTGTTCAAATCGCCCACATTCTTGCTTCATAAACTCACATAATGTCATATATTTCTCCCATTTCAATTACTCTGTCAACTCTTTTTCTTCCCCTGATTCTAAAATCAATGTGGTTACTGTCTTTTCAGCATTTGCTAATGTTTTTTTACAATACTGACTTAATTCAATTCCTGCTTTAAACTGTTTTAAAGCATCTTCTAATGGAATATCTGCTCTTTCTAACTGTTGTACAATAGTTTCTAATTGTTCTAATGCTTCTTCAAAACTTTTTTTACTCGCCATACTCTACTCCTTTTTAACGTTTTATTTTATTCTTTTCAATTTTCTGTACTTGCGACACGACACGCCCGTCTAACATTTCAATAGTAATGAAATCATGAGGTGCTAATTGTTCTACACTAGAAATAACGTCATTGTCTATATGCACATAACTATACCCTCTTGACATACTTTTCAATGGACTTAATAAATCCAAGCGCTGAATATGACTATCTACACTCTGCTGATATTGCATTAGACAACGCATCATAACCTTAGGAAGCTGTACTTGCGCAAGTTCTAACCTTTGATTAAACTTATCAATTTGACTTCCTGGGTGATTATGCTCAAATTCCCACTGTTTTTGTTCAAATTGTCTTTTTTTCTTGTCTAAAACAGATTGTATGCTCTGCTCTAAACGTTCTGCTGAACGATCAAATTTCTGAATAAAACTTTCATACAATCGTTCCGGTTGCTTAAAAATATAAGATTGAGCAAGATTATTAAGCCGTTGATTTAAAAATTTTAGCCGTGCATCTATTGCTCGTCCTAGACGTTGTTGTTGCTGAGTGAAATAATCAAACACTTCACTCAATACAGGAACTGCATGCTCTGCAGCTGCTGTTGGTGTGGCTGCTCTTAAATCAGACACAAAATCAGTCAATGTTGTATCGGTTTCATGACCAATAGAGGAAATAATTGGAATATTTAGCTGATGAACACGCCTGACAACACTTTCCTCATTAAAAGACCACAAATCTTCAATTGATCCTCCACCACGTGCGATAATCACTGTATCATAAGTATACATTGACTGTTCAATACGATCTAAATTATGTACGATACTTTTAGCAGATTCTTTCCCTTGAACAACAGTAGGATACACATGAATATCTACAATGGGATACCGTCGTAAAATCGTTGTTCTAATATCGTGAATAACTGCACCACTCTGGCTTGTCACAACGGCTATGCGTTTAGGAAAACGAGGAATGGGCTTTTTAGGTGTTTGAAAAAGCCCCTCTTTTCCCAACTTTTCCTGTAATTCTCTAAAGGCTTGAAACAATGCACCAGCTCCTGCCATTTCCATGTGGTCAATATAGATTTGGTATTCACCAGAAGCTGGATACAAACTCACATGTCCAATAACTAAAACTTGCATTCCCTCTTCTGGAACAAATCCAATTTTATTAAACACATGTTGATAACACACTGCTTTAATTTTAGCCGTTTCATCTTTCAAACTAAAATATTGATGTGTCGGTCGCTTTCTAAAATTAGATACTTCGCCAATAACATACACTTTTCTTAAATGTGGATCAACATCAAATTTTCGTTTTAAATATGTACTAAGTGCCGAAATCGTTAAATAGTTTGGCTGGCTCATTCTCATTTCCTTTCTTTGACTAATTTTTATATGCTCTTTATTTAAATATTTGCTTATCTGCCCTACTCACTGTTCAAGATACCAAATTATCTATTCACACAGTTTATTTGAATTATTGCTCTGTATATGTACCTTATTTAAAGCTATGCTTTAGTGTTTATGCACCTTGTTTAAGATACTCTTTATCTATTCATGCAGTCTATTTAAGAGTTGCTTTGTCTACACTCACTCTTTGGCTACAATTGTGCTTTGTCGGTGCATGCACCTTGTTTAAGATGTTGTGTGATTTATGCGTACACTCTATTTGACCATATATGTATTTAATGACATGTATAGCTGCTTTGTTTAAGGCTAATTATTTTTAGGTGTTTGATGACATGAAATGTGTTCAAGTGCTAGTTGATACGTTTGATTCAACAACATAGCAATTGTCATAGGTCCAACACCACCTGGAACTGGAGTCATGGCACTAGCTATTTGAGCGACATCTGGCATAACATCCCCAACTAACTTTCCGTTTTCATCTTCATTTGTTCCAACATCTACAACAACAGCACCTTGCTTTACATGATCTGGTGTAATAAAATGTTTTTTTCCAACTGCTACAATTAATATATCAGCTTGTTGTGTAATTGCTTTTAAATTTTCTGTACGAGAATGTGCCATAATAACTGTAGCATCTCGTTGTAAAAGCATTTGTGCCATTGGTTTCCCAACAATCGTACTTCGTCCAACAACAACGGCAGTTTTCCCAGTTAAAGCAATGTTGTAGTAATCTAATAATGTTAAGATACCTTGTGGTGTACAAGGAAAAACAGTAGGATTGTTTAACAACAAATTCCCTACATTCATTGGATGAAATCCATCAACATCTTTATGATAATCAATTGCTTGTAAAATTTTTTGTTTATCTAAATGTTCTGGCAATGGAAGTTGTACTAGAATAGCATGACAATCTTTTGCATGATTATAGTAATGGATACGTGCTAATAATTCTTCTTGAGTTACTGTATTAGGAAATTCCTCAATGACAGACTCAAATCCTATTTGTAACGCCATTTTTTCTTTATTTCTAGCATAAATACGACTAGCACAATCATCTCCCACTAAAAGAACAACTAATTTCGGAACTACCCCTTTTTCTTCCTTTAGTTTTTCTACTTTCTTTGATAAATCACATTTAATTTCTTGAGCAAGTGCTCGTCCATTTAATAAAGTTACTGACATCATTAATCCCTTTCATTTCTTAATATGAATTACATTTTATCATAATCGGCATTTGATTTCATCTTAAAAGAAAACATATTATGATTGAAAAATAATTCATATTCCATTAAAATGTAGATAAAACTATCGGAGGTGTATTATGCAATTAGATATTAATACAGTTATTTTAATCTTATTTGGATTATCAGCATTTTTCTTATTTTTGTCACTTTTTACAAAAAACTCTGCTAAAAGAGATATAGAAGAACTAAAAGATTATTCATTTGAACAATCACAAGAATTATATCGTTTAAGAGAACGTATTAGTTCTTTAGAAACATTCACTGGACTACCAGCAACACAAACTTTTTCATTTACATCTGAATTACGCAGTTTAAGTGAGCTAACAAAAGAAAATATTATTAGTTTGTATTCAGAAGGTCGTACTCCAGAAGAAATTTCAATTTTTGCGAATATTCCAATTGAAACTGTTCAAATATTAATTGACCGTTACATTGAAGAATCCACAAAATAATGATGAAGGAGTAGATTATATGTTAAAACAAGCATTCAGGTTTTTAGGTATCGGCTTTTTCTTGTCCGGTTGTTTGTTACTTGGTCTATCTTACAGTGGGTATTTAACAACAACGCAACACTCCAGTCCACTTAAAACAGAAACCACTACTACCACAACAACTACAAGTAAACAGGATACACAAGTATCATCAACACAGTCTACAACATCTGCAAGTGTTCAAGTTGAAACAACACAAAGCAGTACATCCCAGTCGACCGGTGAATCAATTAGCCTTGTCATTACTGAGGGAGATGATTCTTATACTATTGCCGAAAAATTGCATGAGCAAGGTATCATTTCAAGCACAAATGAATTTATCAATTATTTAGTTGAGCATAAATTGGATACAACTGTACAAAATGGGACGTTTACAATTCCAAAACACAGCACTTTTGAACAACTAGGTAAAATTTTGACAACATATCCTGGAAATTAATAAATATTTATTGCAATCATATCTCAAATTTTGTATAATTGTGCATGTTGGTATAAACAGGTATCAAATGAGATTTGAAGAAAGAGGTGACGAAATGCCAAATATCGAATCAGCTATTAAACGTGTACGTACAGCTGAAAAAGCTAAATTACAAAACAACGCTCAAAAGAGTGCAATGCGTACAGCAATTAAGAAATTTGAAGTTGCAGCTGCTGAAGGTGCAGAAAACGCTGCTGAATTATTAAAAGCTGCTTTAAAATCTATCGACGAGGCTGCATCAAAAGGATTAATCCATAAAAACAAAGCTACTCGCGACAAATCACGTTTAGCATCAAAATTAGCTAAGTAATAAAAAAAAGAAGTATCTCTATACTTCTTTTTTTGTACCCTAAATTGTGTTGGCGAACAAAAGTATTCACCAACACAGTTTTATCAATTGACTTTTTAATAATTTTCAAAAAATATTCAATCAACCCCCACTATTTATCCTCTTTCTAATCTATTTAAACATTTATATTTTACCTAACAATCATATTGTTACTCTCATCTTTCACAAATGTCATGTATAAAATCACAAAAGAAAATTTCCCAAAATAATGACATAAACACTTACGCCAAACGATAAGTGAGGCACACTACTATGATTCAATCTCTTTTCTTTTTATTCATCAATTTAATTTAGTAAGCAGAACAATTTTCAAAAATAGTAACAAAAAAGACGTTCAAGCCTAAACATTGCTTGAACGTCTTTTAGCCTATTTATCTAGTATTTCCAATTCTATACTTATTGATTTTCTACAAATTGATTGAGTTTTTCACGATTTAATATCGTATATATAGATACCGGACGACCTAAGGTTAAATACTCTGCGTCTTCATTTAGAAAGCCACTGTCTACTAAATAGTTCAAATATTTTTTTATCGTAATACGTGAAATAGCAACTTCGTCTGCTATTTGTTGCGTAGTGAATTCGCGTTGCTGTTTCATTAATGCAGCCACAACTTTTTTCAACGTAATTTTTGCTAATCCTTTTGGTAAATAATCTGTTTGCCCATCTTCTTGCATAGCTGAAAAATAATTGTCTAAATGTTCTTGGGAAACTTTATCATGCACAAATAATTTTTTGTAATCTTTAACTCTATCAAAAGCCTTTTTAAATCGCTCAAACGTAAACGGCTTGACCAAATAGTCAACTATTCCATACGATAAGGCGATTTTGACTGAATCTACATCATTCGCAGCCGTAATCATAATGGTTGGAATGCACTGAATAGTTTCTAAAAATTGCACACCTTTTCCATCAGGCAAATAATTATCCAACAGAATCACGTCAATCTTATGTTTTTTTAACAATGACTTGGCACTTATTAAATCTTTTGCATGAAACATCTTTCCCTGTTCATACATGCGTTTCAAAAATTCTTGATGAATCATGGCAACCATTGGATCATCTTCAATAATCAATATATTCATCTTCTACCTCCATTAATGGCAATTCTATACTAAATCTCGCCCCACCATGCACCGTGTGGCTTACATCGATCGTTCCGCCGTATTTTTTCACAATTGCTTCAACCGCCTCTAAACCGTACCCTCTATTTTCTCCTTTTGTGGAATATCCTCTTTGGAAAATAAGGTGTCTGCTTTCTTCTGAAATACCACTACCAGTATCTTCTACAACACACAAAGCTACCTGCTCCTCTTGACTAATGTAAAGATACACATTAACTGTTTTCTCGCTTTCCAAAGCAACTGCCTCAATAGCATTGTCAATAAGAACACCTAAAATAAGTGCTAAATCGTGATATAATGTCAAATATTGCCCCTCTGGTACATCACTATCGTCATCTATAATAATTTGCACATTCTTTTGCGTGGCCTCTTGAATTTTTCCAAGTAACAGTCCCGCTAAAACGGGTACTTTCACTTTATCAGAAACATGCCCCAAATGAATATGATAATTTTGTTTCAAATAACGAATATAATGCTCTGCTTGACTAAAATGTTGTAAATCAATCAACCCTTGTAATACATGCATTTGATTCATAAAATGATGATTTTGAGCTCGTAATGTATCGTTATATTTTTCAGTACTGCTCAATTCCGTAATTAACTGATGTAAATCAGACTCATCTCGTATGGTCGCTACTGCTCCATACATTTTTCCATTTAAATAAATGGGATTACAATTAATCACAATATTGATATGATTTAAAGCCATTTGCTTATCATGTAAAGGCTCTTGGCTTGTCATAACATGTGCAAACAGCACATCATATACACTAGAGGGAATAGTTTCTCCATTTTTGATATTATCCATAAATTGTGCTTTATGACATAAAGCTAATAACTGACGATTAGTAAAAATAATTTTTCGCTGCCTATCTATTGCTAAAATGCCCTCTGTAATATGTTCAGATACATACGCATTTTCCATAACAAGATGTGCAATTTCCTCTGGCTCTAAATTCAACAGAATACGCTTTAACCACCTTGTAAACCCATAAGCTAAAACAAAAGCTATCACCATTCCAATACTTAATGCACTGAACACATGAGTAAATGCCGTTTGAATTTGTGCTGAAATAGTTACCTGTCTATACCCTACGCAAACAATTCCAATCACATTCCCTTGTGCATTCAGTATTTTCGTGAAATATCTCACTCCGGCTCCTAATGTGCCGTCTTTATAACTAAAATGATCTCCATGTGTTAGTGTCTGCTCGGCATCTTCAATATTTGAAAAAGTTCCCCCTATAATAGAGGTTGTTGGATGCGAGTAACGCTTATACTGTGTATCCATAACCACAACAAAATCAACACCTGTATTTTCCATTATACTTTGAGCAATATCTTGAACAATTCCAGAACTATCTTCTTGTTCCAAAGCATGAATAATACTTTTATGGTGGGCAGCTACATGTGCAATAGATGAAATTTGTGTTTCAACAACATGACGTTCCCTTGTTTCAACATATCGTCCGATAAATACTGTTGTTGTCAACAATGCAAGCATAACTACGCTAAGCACTAAAAAAACTACCTTAGTGAATAGTGTCATTTTTTTCATATATTTCACCCTATACTATCTACGTTTTATTGTAATGAGCATAACATGTTGGTCAAAATATATCAAATATACTGTATTTAAGACTACTTTTTATTAAATAAAACAGTAAATTTATATTCACTTCATGTCTAAAACACCGTTCTTCATCTAATATTTTTTCATTCACAGATACACTTTAAAGGTGAAAAACGGATATATTTAAACGATTATATAGCACGACAAAATATTACTTGATACTATGTTGTGGCACTTTTCTACATTAAAAATCCTTTTACATTTCTTGTTGATTATCCTTGATTTATCTTATAGTTAAGTTAACTTCCTTTTGATTCACAAATACAGTTTTAGAATAAAAAACAATACCTACCAGCAACAAAAAAGGCATTTCTCCAAAAATTTGTCAGCAAAACACAAAAAAACCTATCGGAATTATCCAATAGGTCTGCATCTTTATTTTTTCAAAAAACGTCTAATCGAAATGACTGATCCTAAAGCTCCAACTAAAATCCCAATAACAGATAGCCCTACTGCCATATAAACTGCATAAGGATCTGCTGGCAATAAACTGTATTGATCCAAACCAACAATATTGCCCTCAATAATACTATACAATGTCATGTAGCCAATATATATAATAATAGACGCTGGTAAACTTCCTAAAAAGCCAATCAATGCTCCTTCAATTAAAAATGGACCTCGAATGAACCATTTAGTCGCTCCTACTAAACGCATAATTTCTATTTCTGTTTGTCTTGAAAGAATAGTTGTTCTAATCACATTCATAATTAAAATAATCGCAATAACAACCAAAATAACGATAAGGACTGTTCCCCATATCTCTAATGACTTAGAAAATGCGACCAATGAATCTGTGGTGCTTCCTCCGTCATTGGCACGTATAACATATTTTAACGTACGTGCATCTTGTGCCACACGTGAAATATTAATGGAATTGTCTACTTTTAAAATATACGCATCATATAATGGGTTTGAATCATTTTCAAAAATATTAAAAACTGGCCACTTCTCCACAATACGATTTAATTGTTCATCTTTACTTGAATATGTCACTTGTGTGACATTAGGAATGCTTTCAAGTTGTTTCTTTAATTTATCTTGATCTTCTGGAGTGGCTGCCGTATCGACAAATACCTTAACTTCTAAAGTAGACGTTGCATCATTTGCTAAGTCTTTTACATTTAATAACACCGACGTAAAAATTCCCACAAGTAATAACGTAAATCCAACCGTCACAATAGAGAGCATGCTCCGTCCAAAATTACGTCCTATACTTTGAGTAGCTTCACGTAAATGTCTAAAGAAATTTCTAATCATTATATCCGTATTCTCCTTCCTGTTCATCACGAACAATTCGTCCACTTTCAATGGCTAAAACACGGTGTTTTATATTATTTACAATGCTACGACTATGTGTTGCCATAATAACCGTTGTTCCATTTGCACTAATACGCTCTAAAATACTCATAATTTCCAAAGATGTATCTGGATCCAAGTTCCCTGTAGGCTCATCCGCAATCAGAACCCCAGGTGTATTGGCAATCGCACGTGCAATGGCAATACGTTGTTGTTCTCCTCCTGACAATTCATTTGGAAACATGCGAATTTTATGTTTCAATCCAACCAAGTCTAGCACTTCTAATACACGTTTTCTAATAGCACTCGGTTTTCTTCCTACCACTTCCATAGCATACGCAATATTTTCATAAACGGTTTTCTTTTCAAGTAACTTGAAATCTTGGAATACCACACCAACATAACGTCTTAAATACGGAAGATCTCTCTGCTTTATATTTCTTAAATTAAATTTACCAACTTGTAAATCACCAGACGTTAAACGTTCATCACAGTACATCATTTTGATAAATGTTGATTTTCCTGCTCCACTTGGCCCCACAATATAAACAAATTCACCAGAATCAATTTTAACACTGACGTCATTGACTGCCGTAATGCCATTGGGGTAACGTTTCGTCACATTTCTCATTTCTATCATTTGTTCACCTTCTCTATAAACTTTTTTCGTTTAATCTGGATAGCTCCGTTATTATAGCAAACATTCAAAACGATTATGTTTAAATTAGATTACATTTTTATTACGAAACACATGGCTTTTTGATAGAGTGCCTAGCTGATACACTGCTGTTCCAAAAATTCAAGCCTTTTTATTTAAACCCTGTATATTTTATACATTAATGCTCTAATTTCAACAATTAAGTTTACTAAATCCCAAAAAAAAACTGTACTAAAAAACCTTTACTTATAAAAAAGCATTGTTTATGTTTTTGTTTTCCTATACTTTTCTCACGTTCCAAATCATATTTTTACATATCCTCCAAAGAATACCATTACCAAACAACATAAAAGGCATTGTTTTTTCTTTCAAATACCACTTTTTCTGCTTTATAGGCTTACATCACATTTTTTCTATTTTAAACATATGATGTGACTTTTTACTATTATAATGTCAACAGTCTGGGGACTGGGAAAAAACTTAAACATAAAAAACAGCTTATCATGACATCATCAGAAACGTTGATTCTAAACAGTTTTCAATTTTTCACATGTTAATTGAAAGGCTAAAATTTTAGTGTTTTCCCAGTCCCAATGTTTTCTATCTCTTAAAAAATCCGTTTTTTGAGAAATATCAAAATATCCGTAGCATAGCATGCTCTATTCATTAAAAAACACGTAAAATGCTCCCTTTCAGTTGTCTTTCTCTCTTACCCCTCTTATGCAATAACTAAATCACTAACTTAAGGTTGAGAATAAAGTTTGTTGGCAAACGTTTTTATTTGCCAATACGATTATTTTTCTATCACTGGGAGAAGCGCATTTACCAACATCATTTGGTAAAATCTTGATATTGATTAAACTAATATAAAAATTCGCATTATTCAACAACTTAAACTGCTGATATAATGCGAATATTTATATCAATTTCCCTATTGCTTGATTAGTTTTATTCTTATACAAAACTTATCCCTCGGCATAAATGATATTGTTATCTATCAAAAACGGTAAAAGGCATGCGTCTTTTATGTTCTGTTTTTGTGTACCATTGTTCTATTTTTTCAGCAGCCTGTCCGTCAATCTCTTTACCTTCTAAATAATCATCAATGTCTTGATACGTTACTCCCAAAGCAACTTCATCTGGTAATTGTGGGCGTTCTTCTTCAAGATCAGCAATTGGCACCTTTAAATATAAGCGCTCGTCAGCTCCTAAAAATTGGAGCATTTGTCTACCCTGTCTTTTGTTTAATCGCCAAAGTGGCATAATATCAGCTCCACCGTCACCATATTTTGTATAAAATCCTGTGAGTGCTTCAGCAGCATGGTCTGTGCCAACAACAACGCCTTGATATGCTCCTGCAATACTATATTGCACAATCATACGCTGTCTAGCTTTAATATTGCCTTTATTAAAATCAGAAATATGAACACCTTGACTTTCTAAAGTGCTGACTGCAGCATTTACAGCATCTTTAATATTTACAGTATATACTTTATCTGCTTGAATAAATTGCAATGCTCGCTTAGCATCTTCTTCATCTTGCTGAACACCGTATGGTAATCGAACGGCAATAAACTGATAGCTATTGTCTTTAGTGTCTTGTCTTAATTCTTCAATAGCCATTTGACATAATTTTCCTGCCAATGTTGAATCTTGTCCACCACTAATACCAAGCACAAGCGTCTTTAAAAATGGGTGCTTTTTCAAATAATTTTTCATAAAATCAATACTTAATCGGATTTCTTCCTCAACATGAATAGTAGATTTAACATGTAACGTTTGAATAATCTCTCGTTGTAGACTTCTCATCGTATCACTTCCTTAGGTAAAACTTTTTAATTCTTTTCAATTTGTTTAGCAATACTTGCTCTAATATTTTCAATACTTTGCATTTTTTGAGTATATAATTGTTCTGACAAGTCCACAGGATATGGTTCTGGATTTAAAATGCGACGATATTCTTCCCATACTTCACATAATGACGTATTAGCGTAGTTTTTAATCTCCTGCAAACTCGGCATAGTATACACTAATTCCCCGTTTAAAATAATATCATGTAAAAGTGGACGTGCATTAAATTGCTTAACTGTTTTGTTAATATACGTATGCACTGGATGAAACATATATAAGGAATCTAACTTGTCTGGTCTTTCATGCCATAGAGCAATATAATCCCCCTCTGACTTCCCATTGGATTGACGTGTAATTCTCCACACCTGCTTTTGTCCAGGAGTAGACACTTTTTCAGCATTACTTGACATCTTCATCGTGTCTACCATATTTCCTTGTTCATCTTCAATGCTGACTAATTTATACACAATACCTAAAGCTGGTTGATCGTAGGCTGTAATTAATCGTGTACCAACACCCCAAGAATCAATTTTTGCCCCTTGCATTTTCAAGTTTAAAATCGTTTTTTCGTCTAAATCGTTAGACGCAATAATTTTAGTGTGTTTAAATCCTGCTTCATCAAGTTGCTCACGAATTTTTTTAGACATGTATGCCATATCTCCACTATCAATACGCACACCGACAAAATTAATAGCATCACCCATTTCTTTAGCAACACGAATAGCACTCGGCACACCTGAACGTAATGTGTCATAAGTATCCACTAAAAACACAACGTCTTTGTGCGTTTGCGCATACGCTTTAAACGCCTCATAGTCGTTACGATATGCTTGAACTAGAGCATGCGCATGTGTTCCTGTAATAGGAATACCGAATAACTTTCCTGCTCTAACATTACTTGTGGCATCAAACCCTCCAATATAGGCTGCTCGTGTCCCCCAAAGAGCTGCATCCATTTCTTGCGCACGACGGGAACCAAATTCAGCTAATGTGTCACCTTTTCCACACACATTGCGAATACGTGCTGCTTTTGTTGCAATCAACGTTTGAAAATTCAAAATATTCAATAATGCTGTTTCAATCAATTGACACTCTGCTAAAGAACCCTCTACTTGCACTAATGGTTCATTTGCAAATGCCAATTCTCCCTCTTTCATGGAGCGAATTGTCCCAGTAAAACGAAAATGCGTTAAATAATCTAAAAAATCTTCACTATACACTTGTAATGAACGTAAATAAGCAATATCTGTTTCTGAAAATTTCAACTGTGTAATGTAATCAATCAAACGCTCCAATCCCACATAAATAGCATATCCATTATCAAAAGGCACTTTTCTAAAATAAGCCTCAAAAACCGATTTCTTTGTATCAATGCCTTTTTTCCAATACGTTTGTATCATATTAATTTGATATAAATCTGTGTGCAATGTTAAACTATCGTCTTTATTCATCATACAACATCTCTCTTTATTTATTTTAATTTAATTCTATTATATATTAGAATATATCACAAAGCAAAAATGCCGTTTATACGGTCAACTTTTTCATGATAAATTCATAAACTAACTTTTCAAAATAAATGTGAAAATAGTACATTATGCCTATCATAACATATATTAATAGACCTATCTCCATAGTTCTATTAAACATGTTGATATATAACACATATCAACAATAAACAACATTATCTTTTACATTCCACTAAAAACATGAACTAACTAATTAAACACACCACTTATTCATGATACCATAGCTCATTATAAACACATTCACATATTATTGAACTTCATCACTCAAAAAATAGATTATACGCTAAAGAAATGTGATGTCCTATTCTGTTTGCCTAGTTCTCTATTACATAACATAAACGATGATATAAACCTTATTTATATTATCTTAACATTTTTACTTGAAAAAAATCTTCTAAAAAAAGGGTCTGGGAAAAAAGTCTTAAAAATAAAAAACAACTTATCATGACATCATCAGAAACCTTGTTTCTAAGCAGTTTTCAAATTTTCAAATGTTAATCGAAAGGCTAAAATTTTAGTGTTTTCCTGGTCAAGAAAATGTGCAATAAAACGTGCAACGACAAAAATATTGCTAACATGATGAATAGCCTTCAACAAATACCATGTACATTACAATAAGCTATACAGCCACAATTAAAACACTAAAAACTATTGACTATCAGTAAAAAACAAGCATTGCACTTTTTGCATTACGATAAAGAAGCCATACACTATAAAAATACTTAGCTACTCTTTTCTTGAACTATATAAGCACTGTATAGGATGATTCTTCATCAAAGGGTGTTATTTTTCCACTTCGGTGCATAAAAATAATCGTGTTGGCAAACTTTTTTGTTCACCAACACGATTACATTTTTCTTATTTTTTTCTATCTTGACTTCACACCAAGACTCATGATAAGCATAGATTAGCCAAAATATTTAAGTAAGGCTGTGCTATTCATTATCTTATATAAGCTATTTTATTGATTATCTTCCTGTTCTACTAGTGCCTCTGGAAATTCTGTTGTGACGATTTTTGCACAACGTTCACATAAACTTGGTGCTTCTTCAATCGTTCCCACTTCTTCTTTTACGGCACGACATCTATCACACACATGTCCTTTTGCTTTATTGACAACAACATGAATGTCACTTATTGTTTCAATTGATGCTTTTCCGATAGGCAGCACATCTACATGGGAAACAATTAAAATTTGAGCAACATTAACATCTGAGTGATTTAAAATAGCTTGATAGTCACTATTCGTATAAATGCTCAAAGCAGCTTCAAAAGATTTTCCAATAATTTTTTCATTTCTTGCCTCTTCAAGTGATTTTAGCACAACATCACGAATAGTGAAAAACTTATTCCAATACGCTAAAACATCTTGTTCATTGGCGTAAGTTTCAACAATTGGGAAATCTGCTAATTGCACATACTCCTCTTTTTCAGACAATAACGCCCAAATTTCTTCTGCTGTAAATGGCATAATTGGAGTCAATAATTTTGTCAATTTCACTAACACATCATACATGACTGTTTGCATAGCACGGCGTTCTGTATTATTTTCTGTTTCAATATAGACCACATCTTTAGCAAAGTCTAAGTAAAAACTAGATAAGTCTACTGTACAGAAATTAATCACTTCACGATAAATCGCTGAAAACTTATAGTCATGATAATGTGCCAAAATAGAGTCCACTAACTGATTTAAACGGATTTCCATATATTGATCAACTAAACGTAAATTCTCATAAGGAACACGATGCTCTACAGGATTAAAATCAGACGTATTAGCTAGCATAAAACGCATAGTATTACGAATTTTTCGATACACTTCTGACACTTGTTTCAAAATGTCATCACTTACACGTACATCTGACTCTGAATCAACACTTGACACCCACAAACGAATAATATCCGCACCTTTTGTTTGCATCTCTTTTGCTGGATCAATGACATTTCCTAATGATTTACTCATCTTACGTCCTTGTCCGTCATTAACAAACCCTTGAGATAAAACAGCTTTATATGGTGCTACTCCATTAACGGCAACACTTGTTGTTAAACTTGAATTAAACCAACCACGATATTGATCTGATCCTTCTAAATATAAATCTGCTGGGAAATTCAATTCTGCTCTTTGTTTCAATACACCTGCATGAGATGAACCAGAATCAAACCACACATCCATAATATCTTTTTCTTTAGTAAATAGACCATTAGGGCTTCCCTCATGTGTAAATCCGTCTGGAAGCAATTCTTTAGCCTCACGTTCAAACCAAACAGTTGAACCATGCTCTCCAATTAATTTAGCAACATGACTAATTGTTTCTGGTGTAATAATCGCTTCGCCATTTTCAGCGTAGAAAATTGGTAATGGCACTCCCCATGCACGTTGACGTGAAATAACCCAATCTCCTCTATCACGTACCATATTATAAATACGCACCTTACCAGATGGGTGATACCAAGTCACATGATGCTCAATTTCATGTAAAATATCTTGACGGAATTTATCAATAGATACAAACCATTGTGGTGTCGCACGGAAAATAACAGGTTTTTTAGTTCTCCAATCATGAGGATAACTATGCACAAAATAACTTAAACTTAATAATGCACCTTTTTCTTCCAATAACTCACAAACAACTTTGTTAGCTTTCATGTAGAACATCCCTTCAAAACCAGGTGCCTCATCTGTATAATGCCCTTGATTGTCAATTGGAGAAAGGACATCTAATTGATATTTTCTTGAATAATGATAATCATCTTCCCCATGTCCCGGTGCTGAGTGTACTAAACCAGTCCCTGCATCTAAAGTTACATAATCTCCCACCATTACAAGCGATTCACGCTCATAAAACGGATGTTGAGCGACCATGTATTCCAATTCTTGTCCTTTAAATTCTCGAATAATCTCTACATTTTCCCAACCTGTTGCTTGACTAACACTTGATAACAATTCTTTAGCCACAACAAACTGACGATTAGATACTTTAATATGGATATAATCAAAATCCGGATGAACAAAAATACCAAGATTAGCTGGTAAAGTCCACGGTGTTGTTGTCCAAATGACAAATGATGTGTTTTCATCTAATAAGCCTTTTCCATCCTTTACTTTAAACGCTACATAAATAGACGGACTTTCCACATCTTTATATTCAATCTCAGCTTCAGCCAATGATGACTCACTAGATGGTGACCAATAAATTGGTTTCAAGCCTTTATAAATATACCCTTTTTCAGCCATTTTTCCAAACAAACGAATTTGTGCTTCTTCAAATTTTGGATCTAATGTCACATAAGGATTGTCCCAATCCCCTTGCAAACCTAAACGTTTTAATACTGTTCGTTGATTTTCAATTTGTTTCCACGCATACTCTTCACATAAATGACGAAACTCTGCAACCGATAATTTTTTTCTATCCACACCTTCACTATTTGTCAATGCTTGTTCAATAGGTAATCCATGTGTATCCCACCCTGGAACAAATGGAGCACGGTATCCTGCCATTGATTTAGAACGGACAATAAAATCCTTAGACACCTTATTTAACGCATGTCCCATGTGAATTGGACCATTGGCATACGGTGGCCCATCATGTAAAATAAAACTCTCTTTCCCCTCATTCTTAGCTTGAATCTTTTGATACAAATTATCCTCTTCCCAATTTTTTTGCCATTCTGCTTCTCTAACTGGTAAATTTGCACGCATAGGAAACTCTGTTTTTCCTAATAATAAAGTATCTTTCATTTTCATACATTTTTCTCCTTATTTTCCTTATAAAACATAAAATACGCCCCTTTCTACAAATGTAGAAAGGGGCGTATTGACGCGGTACCACCCTTTAATAACTCTTATCGCCATTAACGGAGCGACCCGCTTATTTCTACTCTTTTCAAAATAAGCTAACACAGATGATACAACTATATCAGTGACTATGCCAAACTTTCACCAATCTTTTGGCTCGCTAAATAGTATACTATAGTGCGTGTTCTGTCTTGTCACATCATGATTAAGACATCAAATCAGACATGTCCACTGATAATGTGTCATCTTCTTTTTTACCTAACACTTCATCAACTGTAGGTGTTGCGATAGGTTCAACTTGCTCTAATAAATGTGACCATTCTTCATTGCGAATTAAATCTAATTGTGACTCTACTAATATTTGGAATTTTTTGCGGAAAACAACTGCTGTTTTACGCAATGTTTCTGTTTCTTCTGCAATACGATTTGCTTTATCTGCAGATTGTGTGGCAATTTCATCTGCCGCACGTTGTGCATTACTAACAATCATTTCGGCTTCTTTTTCCGCATTTTCACGCAAACGATCCGCCGCATCTTGAGCAACAACAATGGATTTATTTAGGGTATCTTGTAAGCTCATATAATGCTCAACTTGTTCTCCCATAAATTTAATTTTTTTCTCTAACTCACGTTTTTCTTTTATCAAAGATTCCATTTCTAAAACAATTCTGTCTAAAAAATCATCAACTTCATCAGGATGATACCCTTTGAATTTCTTTGAAAATTCTTTTGTACTAATATCAATCGGTGTAATTGCCATAATATCCTCCTCTGTTGCTTTTTCTATTCTGCATATATTATAAACTAAAATGTGCAAAAGGTATATTATTTTTTATTGTTTACAATATAAATTTGTACTTTAAGTTTACCACTCTTACTAATTCCTTGCACATCATGTAGAACAATTCTTCCATAACGTCTTAATGACACAGTGTCTGCTAGAGTAATTTCAGTATGTCCTTTTGTTTCTTCTTTCCAATTAACACTTACTAAACCATTCTCAATATATTCTTTTACTGTCTGCCTTGACAAATGAAAAGTAGTTGCCAGTAAAGCATCTAATCGCAAAGAAGAAACTGTCGTATGAAGTAATTGATATGACATCATAGGCTCAATTTTTTTGCAATAATCTATTTCGTCAAACCCTACTGAAATGGAACCTACTTTTTTACAATTTTCTTTTATATACGGTGCAACTTGCTTTGTGACAACAATTTGCCACTCCTCTCCATTAGTAACAATATCTCCAATATGCTCACGCTTTATTCCCTGCCCTAATAAAGTTCCTAAAATACGATTATGTTTAAGCTGAGCAAACTTTTGCGGATAGCGTATACTAAATAGCACCTGCCCAAAGTCATCTTGATGTGCCTCGTCAGCAAAAGTCATCAAGGCTCGCTTACGCTCGCCTTGCTCAAATATACCATTAAAATATAACTGTACACAGTCTTTTTCAGAAAATAGTGTCGATATAATAAACTGCTCACGGGGATTTAAAAACGGTGTAACAAAAGGGATATACGTATCTTCTACTCGCATTTTCCATTCATATACACGGTCAATAAACAATCGTTCTTCTTTTCTAAAATGCTGATAAAGGTTCTGGTGTTCCATCATGTTCACAAACTTATAACTGCTCTAAAAAGTCTAATCTGCTTTGATTTTCTTCATTAAGCATACCCTCTATTTCAATATTAGCTGGCACACATAAGAAAATACTTTCACTCAATTTTTGAACATCGCCACCAATAGCATAAGCTATCCCTGCTAAATAATCAATAATACGTCTTGCTTGTGTGTCATCAACACGACGTAAATTTAATAATGCCGCTTGTTTATCTAACAATAACGATGCAATTGTTTCAACTTCTGAGTACACTCTAGGTTCAATAATATTAATTTTTGCCATATCTTTTCCTTCTCTTATTTTTGTAGGTGCTTGCCCCCTTTTTAGAGCATGCTCCGTCACTTCTGTTTCATCTTCAATCTCATAATCTACGTACTCATCATCTTGGTTGACACGAAAGAAACGAGAAATTGATTCTTTAAATCCCATGATAACACCACCATAATTATTTTTTATTTACGAAAAAATGCACTACCTATCCGTAGATGTGTTGCACCTTCTTCTAAAGCTATTGTATAATCTTGACTCATTCCCATACTTGTATATAAGCAAGGACACTGTTTAATGTGTAATTGATGAATAAGTTCCTGTTGTTTCTTTAATTGTGCAAATCCTTGCCTAATATGCCCATACTCCATTTGGAAAGGTGCCATAGCCATTAAGCCTACAATTTCAATATGCTCTGTATGTTTAATATATGACACAACGTGCTCTAATTCATGAATAGAAAATCCATGCTTACTTTCTTCTTGAAAAACATTAACTTGTAAAAAACAACGGATTGTTTTTTCTGCACGCTTTTCTATTTCATCAATTAAACTGAAACGATCCAAAGCATGAAAATAGTCAATCTTATTAATAATGTGTTTAACTTTTCTTGTTTGCAATGTTCCAATTAAATGCCATGTAATATCAGTTTGTGGAAATTCTTTTTGTCTGTCTAACAGGGCTTCCACTCTATTTTCAGCAAAATGTGTAAATCCCTTTTGGTATAGTTTTGAAATATCCTCAAATAATTGCTGTTTAGTGACAACAATTATTTGAGGAACTTGATTATAAGGACTTTTCAACAATGCTTTTTTGCAATTGTCTTGAATACATTCAATATTTTTTATCATTATTATTTACGACGTTTTCTAAAAAATGGTGGAGTGTCAATGCCTTCTCCCTCATTAAATTCTGTGTCGCTTTCTACAAATGTCACTTCTTGATACCCTGTTGAATGCTCTTCTTCTACATTGTGACGAACATTTGTTTCACGTCTAATATCCCAATCTCCAAACAAATTACGTTCTTCTGCACTTTGTTTTGCAGGTTCAGCAAAACGTGGTTTTTCTTGGAAAGTATGTGCACGACTTGATTGACCAAAATCATTGACTAAACTACTTCCTGCTTGATAAGCACTAGTCCCTACTCTAGGAGCAGATGTACGACTTCTTTCTTGGTCAATACCTGTTGCAATAACTGTTACTACAACATCTTCACCTAGATTCTCATTGATAGATGTACCAAAAATAATATTTACTTCTGATGTTGATGCATTCGCTACAATTTCACTTGCATCTTGTGCTTCAAACAATGTTAAATCAGATCCACCTGTAATATTCAATAGAACATTTTGTGCTCCGTCAATAGATACTTCTAATAATGGAGAAGAAATCGCACGTTTTGTTGCTTCAACAATACGATTTTCACCACTCGCTACACCAATTCCCATTAATGCAGCTCCTTGATCTTTCATCACAGTTTGCACATCGGCAAAGTCTAAGTTCACGTAACCTGGTGCAGTAATTAAGTCTGAAATGCCTTGAACACCTTGACGTAAAACATTATCTGCTTCACGGAATGCTTCTAACATTGGTGTTTTCTTGTCAACAATTTCAAGCAAGCGATTATTAGAAATAACAACTAAAGTATCTACGTACTGTTTCATCTCTGCAATACCTTCTGCAGCACCTCTAGCACGACGTGGCCCTTCAAACGTAAATGGTCTAGTCACAACACCGACCGTTAAAGCACCCAAACTTTTAGCAATACGTGCAACAACTGGAGCAGCACCTGTTCCTGTTCCGCCTCCCATTCCTGCCGTTACAAAAATCATATCCGCTCCTTGTAAAGCTTGAATAAGTTGTTCTTCACTTTCTTCGGCTGCTTTTTGACCAACATCAGGAATAGATCCTGCACCTAAACCTTTTGTTAATTTTGGTCCTAATTGAATTTTTGTTTCAGCATGTGAAGCACTTAATGCTTGAACGTCTGTATTCGCCACAATAAATTCTACACCTTGTACACCTTCTTCAATCATACGATTAACGGCATTTCCACCACCGCCACCAACACCAATAACTTTAATTATCGCATGATTATTAATTGTATCAAATTCCATAGTCATTTTTTATCCTCCATACTTTAATTACTCTTCACCAATACCATTTAAGAAATTTTTAAATCCATCTCCTATACGATTAAAGAAACTCCCTTTTTTATGAGAAACTGTTTCTTCTTGAGTAGATGTTTCATGTTTAGATTTTGTCTGTTCTGTTTTTTCAGTTTGCACCTGCTCACTCTTAGGTGGTGTAGGGCGTTCTTTTCTCTCAGAAACAACATGTGTTTGATTCGTGTTTGTTTGTTTTTGAGTTGAATCTAATTGAGCAAAATGATGAATTTCATCTAAATTTACTGTATAATGCACCAACCCTAAAGCTTGTGTATAAGATGGGTGTCTTAATCCCATTTGTTCTGGAACGTATAGTTTAACTGGTACATTAAAAATATCTTCTGCTAGTTCAACAATCCCTGGAATAAGTGCTGCTCCACCAGTTAATACAACTCCACCTGGTAAAGATAACGCATCTACACTATTCAATGCACGTTTCACATTTTCAAATGTTTGGACTAATCTAGCTTCAATAATTTCTGCTAAATAGCCTTCCTCTACTCTAATTGGATCCTTTTGACCAACAGTTTCTACTGGGATATATCTTGCTTGTGTAATATCAGCCACTCTAGCATACCCAAACTCCCGTTTTAGCATTTCGGCATTTTCAAGTGTTGTATTCAAAACAGTTGAAATATCTTTTGTCACGTAGTGACCACCTTGTTGATCAATAAAAGCAAATTTAACTTGATCATCATGGATAACAGACACACTTGTCTGTCCACCACCCATATCAATCAATACTGTTCCAAAACTTCTCTCACCTGCACTCAAAGCAACTTTACTGTTAGCTAGTGGTTGTAACACCATTTCTGAAATCGTTAATCCAGCTTTTTCAACGCAGCGTCGAATATTATGAATGATTGTTTTTGGTCCAGTAATTAAATGTGCAAATAATTCTAGGCGAACACCAATCATACCTCTTGGATCACGAATACCATCAAATCCATCAACAATAAATTCTTCAGGTAAAATAGAAATAATTTCTCGTTCTGGAGGAACAGATCTTACTTTAGCTGCTGAAATAACATTATCTACATCTTTATTTGTAATTTCTCTGTTTTCACTTGAAACAGCAATCATGCCTTGGCAAGGTTCAACTGTAATTTGATTACTTGGCACACCCACAACCACATTTTTTATAATTACATTAGCACGCTGTTCAGCTTTATATACAGCTTTTTTGATTGCACTAACTGTTGCATCAATATCTACAATAATGCCACGACTAACACCATTATTAGTCGGTTCAACACCAACACCAATGACATTTAATTGGTTTCTAGCAAACTCGGATACAATAACTTTTATCGTGCTTGTGCCTATATCTAAACTGACATGCACTGATTTTTCTACCATCTAAATGCCTCCTATCTTCTAAAAATATATTCATTAACAATCGTCTAAGTCATTTTAAAGATAATTATGCCCTTTTAACATAATATCACTCACATATCATAACACATTTAAGCATAAAACAGTAGTCTTTTCTACTCATTATTTATGTTTTTATTTATTCTCGAATTGTAAAGCCAAGTGCAACAGTACATGAAAAATACTAAAGTCACAGTCTATGTCTGTGTGCGACATAGTTGTTTTGTAATGGAATAGGTGTAACGGTCAAGGTATTAGCGTAGCGAGCCTTTACGGTTACACCTATTCTGTTATAGTTTATGTCGTTGCACACAAACGATTAAACATAGTATGAGGTGTATCATAGTCTAGTAGACGTCTAGGTCTATTATTTAACGCATTTTGTATAGTTGTTATCATTTGAATAGGTACTAAATTAAATGATTTTCCCTTCGGTAAAAATTCTCGAATTAAACCATTGTGATTTTCATTAGTCCCTCGT
>NZ_SPPB01000027.1 GCF_004570605.1 Granulicatella sp. WM01
ACGAGGGACTAATGAAAATCACAATGGTTTAATTCGAGAATTTTTACCAAAGGGAAAATCATTTAATTTAGTACCTATTCAAATGATAACAACTATACAAAATGCGTTAAATAATAGACCTAGACGTATACTAGACTATGATACACCTCATACTATGTTTAATCGTTTGTGTGCAACGACATAAACTATAACAGAATAGGTGTAACCGTAAAGGTTCGCTACGCTAATACCTTGACCGTTACACCTATTCCATTACAAAACAACTATGTCGCACACAGACATAGACTGTGACTTTAGGATTTTTCATGTACTGTTGCACTTGGCTTTACAATTCGAGGTTCAGAAAATAATAATGAATTGGACGGGACTGTAGAAGTAGATGAAACTTATATCAGTGGTAAAAATAAGAATCGCCATAACTCTAAAAAGGTTAAAAATGCACAGGGGCGTTCTCTGAAAGATAAAACTCTTGTTGTTGGTATGATTGCACGAGAAGGGAAATTGAACGCTCATAAAGTAACCGATACAGGCACAAAAACTCTAACAGGACAAATCGTAAAATTTGTGAAAGACACTGCTCAACTTTACACTGACGAATGGTTGGGGTATAATAAAGTTGCGAAAATGTACGACCATGCTTTTGTGAATCATGGTGCTCGTGAATATGTTATTGATGATGTCTATACAAATACGATTGAAGGGTTCTGGGCAGGTCTCAAACGTGGTGTGCTAGGAATCTACCCCTCTTGGTCTAAAAAACATCTACAAGATTATGTAGATGAGTTTGTCTTTCGTTATAATACCCGAACAAGGCTGACAACGACCGTTTCAATCTTCTATTGGCATCTTCAGAAGTTCGTACTACATACAAGGAGTTAGTCCATGGATAAACTACATGCAGAAATGGAGCGAACAGTTTCTAAAACAATTGATAATAAGCTAGTAGATTATCAAATTTCTCTTTCTGATAATTTTTACACCAAATATCTTAGTTACTATGACTGCCCTTACACTCAGGAAGTAGTTAAATCACACCGAAAATTTTTCCAAGACCTATCCTATTATGCGATTTATCAAAAACTTGGAGAAGTCACAAAAATTAGCATACAAGCTCGACTTTCTGAGTTAGATACTTTAGTAGATATTTCAGACAATAAAGATGAATTTGATACTTTCTTTTACAAAAAGTTTCAGTTTAAACTACCTGAGATTCCATTTGAGGAAGAAAAGCTAGAGCTTTCCAGTTTTGATTTAAAATTGCAACAGGCTCTAAATTATAATCCTAAAGAAGATAAGGAAGGTGCAAGATGGATTGGTATGACTACATGATAAAGGCATCAGAGCAATCACGGTTTAATGCTAGTCACTGGTTTCGCTATCTGCGAAAAGTTATTTTTGAAGACCATTCTTATTTGACGGACGAAGATGTCGAAAAATTATTAGCTTCTAAAGAACTAACAGATTTCCAAAAGGTTAGTTTGAAATATGCTATTCAAGAACATACACCAACTCATGAATATGTGGTTTCGTTAAATAAACCAGCCAAATTAGCCAATGTACAAAAAATGATGGAGAAATACAGACATGGATAAAATGAAACCTGTTTTTGAAGTCTTGAACCAAGAGTTGTCCCAAGCCAATCTTCATTTAACCATTATTTGTGTTGGTGGCTATGTTTTAGAGTATCATGGTTTGCGAGCTACACAAGATGTAGATGCTTTTTATGAAGAAAGTCAGAAAATCAACGAAATTATTGCTCGTGTAGGGCAACGCTTTAATTTGAACACTGACGAAGAACTATGGCTCAATAATAATGTGGCAAACATGAACAAACAGCCACCATTACATTTGTGTGAGACCCTATATTCATTCGAAAACTTAACTGTTTTAGTTGCTCCAATTGAATACATATTGGGTATGAAGATGGTTAGCACAAGAGAGCAGGATTTGAAAGATATTGGAGCAATCATCAAATATAAACACTTCCATTCACCATTTAATACCTTTGATGGTTTGAAGAAAATGGGATTTGATAGCATTGATTTCTCCATGCTCCTAGAAGGCTTCAGTCATGCCTATGGGATAGACTGGCTAGAAGAATTTTTTAAAGAAAATCAGGATAAACTGAGAAGATATTATTGATAGTCAGGACAGCAGAAAAGACGATTTCCTAATTTGGAAGTCGTTTTTCTTGATGTTGTCGAAACACTACATATTGTGGTTAGTGTAAACTGATATATAGTTCCCAAAAACAAAATAGAATACAGGTGTAAGGGTATGTTTTTTTAGTGTCAGGTATCATGTGGCTTTTACTAATATAATAAAATGCATATCAGTTTGAATGTCCCTCACATTATGGTGATTTGATTTTTTAGTGATATAAAAATAATTGTGTTGGTGAACTTTTTTGGTTACCAACACGATTTATTGTACACTCCTCATTTTTGTATTAAGGAATGGTGTGTATTATTCTTTAAATTCTATGTCAAATGGTGTGGGTATCTTCCTTTCGAAAGTCCCCCACACCAAATAGTATAGAAATATTTTTTATAGTTAATGTGTTTTAAGGCTGTTTAACAGCTCCAGCTTTTTCTAACTTTTCGGTAACAGATTCTAAAGTGAGCTGTGAAGCATCTGTTATATCATCATCCATAATAAATCCTGGTAAATTTTTGGCAGCTTTAAAATCTAGTATGGTATAATCCAAAATAACATGTTCTTTGATTAAAGTGTCTGTAATGTCTAATGTTTCAGTAATTCCTTTAACACTTTGATACTGTTTAGAAATAGGTCGTATAGATTGTTCAGCTTGTTTTTGTGTGATACCAAGATCACTTAGTTTAAGCTCTGCAAATATTTCTTGTTTAGTGACCAAACCATCTTTAGCTGTGAAAGTGATGAGCAGTTCTCCGCCTTTGACAGAATGTTTATAGGTCACTTTTTTTTCTGGAGATTGACAAGCGACCAAGAAAATTGCGACAATAAATGCGATACATATTTTTTTTATGTGTTTCATAAAAATCCCTCCTTGTATTATAATGAGTATATTATATTGTTGAAACAAATTCAAGTGAAAACGTCAAAATAGCTAAAAAATGAGCATGTCTATTACCGATATATTCAACTTTTAAAACCGATAACATTGTAAAAAAGGATAAATTTTGTGAAAATATATTATAATTGGTAAATACGAGATATAAATACTTTTAATGTAGAGAAATTAAAAAAATGTTAATTTTATATGGTTTTGAGAGAAACTATGATATGATAAATAAAAAGCAAATGGAGAGAAATTATGCGTATATTAGTAGTAGATGATGAACGGGAAATCGTTGATTTATTAAGTATTTATTTGCGTAAAGAGGGACATCAAGTCATTAAAGCCTATGACGGTACTATGGCTTTGAAAAAACTGGTAGAATATCCTGAAATAAAATTGATGATTTTAGATATTATGATGCCTAAAAAAGATGGGCTAAGTGTTGTAAAAGAAGCAAGAGAACAAAATATTGATATTCCAATCTTACTCCTTAGTGCTAAAGGCGATAACATGGATAAAATTAAAGGGCTAAGACTTGGTGCTGATGATTATGTTGTCAAACCATTTCATCCTTTAGAAATTATGGCACGTGTCAATGCGTTGTTGAAACGTTACCGTACCATTCAACATGATCACGAAGACTTGGAAATTGGGACATTAACGATAAAAAAAGCTGAGCATAAAGTACTCACATCTAGTAATGAGAGTGTGGCATTAACTGCCTTAGAGTTTGGTATTCTTTATTTACTTGCCAGTAATCCGAATAAAGTATTTAGTGTAGACGATATTTTTGAGCAAGTATGGCAACAAGATAGTGTGGTTTCAGCTAAAACAGTCATGGTGCATGTAAGTCATTTAAGAGATAAATTAGAAAAAGCAACAGGTGGTGAAAAAATTGTTGAAACTGTGTGGGGTGTTGGCTACAAGATTTCAAAAGTATAAAGCACAATGGAGAATGATTAGACAATTAGATGCACACGAGTTTAACCGTCTAGTCATAGAAGCCTTTATTACTGCTCTAGCCATGATAATGATTTATTTTGGATGTGTCTTTTTAATTGGGAAATTATTAAATCCTTCACCAACAGATTTTGCTCGTACGTGGCAATTAAAAGAACGCCTAGGTATTACTCAAGATATGGTCGTATGGGGACGCTCTGTGTTTACGTTTATGATGCTTATTATTTCGCTTTGGTTTATTAGATGGCGTTTAGTCAGACGGTACCGACATATTGAGTTACGCCATTTATTAAAAGAACTGGACTATATTGCCGATGGTCATTATGAACATCGCATCTCAGAAAATTTAGTTGGTCGCTTAGGGAGTGTCGCTTTAAGTATCAATAAATTAGTAGATAGTACACTAGCTGCAATGGAAGAAGAACGTTTAGTTGAGCAGACAAAAAATGAACTGATTGCAAATGTTAGTCACGATATTAGAACCCCCTTGACTTCGGTTATTGGATATTTAGGTTTGTTGGAAGATAAACAATATGAAAATGAAGAAGAATTGGCGCAATATATTCATATTGCGTACATTAAATCTCAACAAATGAAAAAACTTTCGGATAACCTTTTTGAATATATTCGTGTTCACAACTATAAAGAAAACCTCAATTATCAAACCATTTCCATTAATCATTTTTTAACACAAATAGCTGCTGAATATGAAGTGGAAGCATTAAATCTAAATATGCAAATTTATGTGGATGTTCACCCAGAATACTTAACAATGCGGATTGATGCGGAGAAAATGGCACGAGTTTACGATAATTTATTATCAAATGCGTTTAAATATAGCCGTGCTACTGAAATTCATTTAATAGCACGAGTTGTGGATAACTTTATCGAGTTACGTGTTGAAAATAACGGAGATAAAATTCATGCAGAAGCCTTAGGTAAGCTATTTACAAGATTTTTCCGTGAGGAACAATCACGATCTAGTCAAACAGGAGGCACGGGGCTAGGTTTATCAATTGTTGAAAGTATTGTTCATTTACATCAAGGACAAGTGTATGCAGAATCTGATTGTCAAAAAACAGTATTTATTATTCGCTTAAAAAAACATATCTAATAATGAAATGTATATTTTAAGGTTAATTGTGGTATAATGGACAGAAAGTGAGAAAATGAGTATGGTAAATATTCGATTAGCAAATTTAGATGATGCTAAACAGATGAGTCAAGTACATGCTAGAACATGGAAAGTAGCGTACAAAGGAATTTTTGCACAGAGTTATTTAAACCAATTACCAGATACAGCTTGGGAAGAATCGTTTAAACGTGGCATACAAGCAAAGAAAAGTCTTTTTCTGGTTGCTGAAGTTGATCATCAAATAGTTGGTTGTATTACAGGTGGACGTACAAGATGGACAGATGAGGAAAAAGGAGAAATTTATAGTTTATATGTGCTTCCGGAATACCAACATCAAGGCATTGGCAAAAGTTTAGTGATAACTATATTGGAAAGTCTGTATTGTCAGTATAATAGTGTTTATGTCTTGGCAGTTGATAGAAACACTAAAGCAAGACGTTTTTATGAGTGCCTTGGATTTAAAGATACGGGACAAATAAAAAAAAGTGAGTTGCACGGTGCAGTGTTTTCAAACTGTCTTTATGAGAAAATGAAAAAGGTCAACTATTGATTTTTTAGACGTACAAAGGTATTATAGAAAGGCTAAAAGTGATAGGACAACAACGATTTTGAATTGAATAGATACTAATAAAAGGAGGAAAATATGAAAGATATAAAACTGATGTCACTTGGTGGTGTACGTGAAAATGGAAAAAACATGTACGTCGTAGAAATCAATGACACAATTTTTATTTTAGATTGTGGGTTAGTGTACCCAGAAGATGAATTATTAGGAATTGATGCTATTATTCCAGATTTTACTTATTTAGAAGAGAATGCTAATAAAATTGCAGGGATTTTTTTAACACATGGACATGCTGATGCTGTGGAGGCATTAGCTTACTTACTACAAAAAATAAAAGCACCTGTTTTTGGAACAGCTTTAACAATTGAAATTGCAAAATTGTCTGCAAAAGAACAAGGGTTAAATAGTAGAATTAAAGACTTTTATGTTATAGATGAAAGTACGGAAATTGAGTTTAAAGATGTTATGGTTTCATTTTTTAAAACAACACATTCTGTACCTGATTCAGTTGGTATTGTATTGACAACTGATCGAGGTTCTATTGTCTATACAGGAGATTTCCGTTTTGACCAAAGTGCTAGTGAATTGTATCGTACCGATTTTAGTCGCTTAGTGGAAATTGGGAACGCAGGTGTTTTAGCCTTGTTAAGTGATTCGTCAAATGCTGATACACACTTGGAAAATGATAGTGAGCTGCAAATTGCTAACGATATGTTAGATACTTTTGCAAATGAAAAGGGACGAATTGTAGTGTCTTGCGTTGCAAGTAATATTTTACGTGTTCAACAAGTTATTGATGCGGCTTATGCAACAAATCGAAAAGTCTTTTTAACGGGACGCTCTTTAGTTGAAATTATTGGCGTTGCACTGAAACTGAAAAAATTGGTCTTGCCTGATAAACATATTTTATGCAAATTGCCCGAATTAAAAAAATACCGTGACGAAGAAATCGTCATTTTAGAAACGGGGCAAAAGGGAGAACCTATTCATGCTTTACAACGTATGGCAAGACAAAGACACCCACAAGTCAATTTAAAAGAGGGGGATTTAGTCTATATTGCCACAACACCGTCTGTGTCAGTAGAAACAATGGTAGCAAGAACGAAAGACTGGATTTATCGTGCAGGAGCTAGTGTGAAGTCTGTTTCTGATAACGTGCGTGCATCAAGCCATGCCTCTCCAAATGATTTAAAGTTATTAATGAACTTATTAAAGCCACAATATGTTATTCCAGTTAATGGAGAATTTCGAATGATGATGAAACATGCACATTTAGCATGTGAAGTTGGCATTGATGAGAAAAATATTTTCTTATTAGAAAAAGGCGATATTTTACATTACCAAAACGGAAATATGCAACTAGCAGGACGTGTGCCGACAGGAAATATTTTAATTGACGGAAGCAGTGTAGGAGATATTGGAAACATTGTGCTTAGAGATCGAAAAATTTTATCTGAAGACGGTGTATTAGTGGCAGTGCTAACCATTTCACGTCGCTTAGGAATTATTTTAGCCGAACCACAAATTATTTCACGTGGCTTTGTTTATATGAGAAACAGTGGAAATATTATGCAAGAAAGTTCTGCACTAGTTAAAAAGGTAGTAGAACAACATCTTACACAACTTGATTTTGATTGGGGAAGATTACGTTCAGAAGTTCGTGAGGAACTTAGTCAATTTTTATTTGAACAAACTAAGCGTCGACCGGTTGTTTTGCCGATTATTATGGAAGCATCAAGTTATAAAATGCCTAATGAGCAATAGATAGGAGGAAAAATCATGAAAAAAATAAAAGAATATATTTTAGTTTTAACTCTATCTTTAGTTTTGGCTTGTGTACTAACGTTTATTTTGAGTAATAGCAGATTTGTCTTTTTAAATTTAAACACCATTTTATTAAGCACGTTTCCTATCATTATTTTGTTCTATCGACATGGATTTTATCCAGCATTCCTAGTAGGTGCTATTTATGGAATAGGGGTAGGCATTATCGTTATGCTTTTTGATAAAGGGAATATGCTCACGGTGGCTGCTTATTCTATTTTAGGAATAAGTTTAAGTATAAATGGCTTATTTGCTAAAAATATTCATAAGACATTAAACAATAGACGCATGAATAGTGTATGGTTAAATGTGATAACTGCAAACGGAATAATAACATTGATTATTTTTGGATTAACTTTCTTTCACGTACATACTATAAATGTTATTAGTGTCGTCTATTATGGATTGACGAGTAGTATGGTTCCTATGGTGATAGCTTATCAGAAACCAGAGTGGATTTTAACAAAACGTAGTCCGTTTTTATCACGGAAAGAACGATCTAAATTATTAAATGATTGAAAATTTATGACGAAAAAACGAAAATAGTATACATTTATTTTGATACTATACTAAAGGAGTAGGCAAAAAGTTTAAGAGGTAATGAAAAGATAAAAGACAAACAGATGTGTCACACATGATTTTCTGTTGTAGGTAAGCCTTTAAAACTTTTTATTCTACTCCTTTAAATGATTGGTAGGAAAGGAACGATATGACACTAAAAAAACAACATAAAGAAATGATTGCTATTGTATGTGCGTTATGTATTATGGCATTATTATTTTATTCATCATCAAAACCATATCAGGAACAAAGCATTACACATGATATTAATCGCTTTTTACCAAATCGTCCTTTTGAAGACTTGCTAAGGCATATTTCTTTTTTATATGGTGGGAAAGAAGTTAGCATTGCAGATAATGGATACGAAGCATTTATAGAATTTTTTATTCGTAAAGCGGCACACTTTTTTTCTTTCTTCTTCTTAGCTATGGCATGGATTTATGGGTTAAGCTCACATATTAAAAGTCAAAGCATGAAGTTGTTGGTTGTTTTATTAATTTGTGTAGGTTATGCAACTTTTGATGAGTTTCATCAAAGTTTAAATCCTAATCGTAGCCCATTACTTGAAGATGTTTTATTGGATACAATGGGATCTGTAACAGGTATGTTTGTCTATTTAATGAGTTCTTTATGTTCAAAAAGGGCGCTCAAGAAACGTAAATCATAAAACAGTAAATGCCATAATGTGTTGTGTATTTTATAAAAAAGTTTGAATAAAACTAAAATAGTATGGCAATATTTTCATACTGTTCGTTATAAGAATTTTCTAGTTAACTCTATGTTGATGTAAAAAGTAAAGATTACAATTGAAAAGAAACTCACGGAAGTTATAGAAAATTGTATCGAACAATGACAAAATGCACATTTTTCATAGAGCAGTAACAAAAGTGAGAGTTTATAAGGGAAATGCTCAATAAATAAGTTGTGGTATGAACAAAAGGGGCATAGGTGTTTTAGAAAATTGCCTAAAACCTAGTGAGCATAAGGCTATTAATTTAGACTGATACATAGTTTATTACATGTATTATCAATAATATGTACAAAGATTTGATGTATTGGGTAATTTGTTTGAAAAGAACTTAATCAGGCATAGCTTTCCTGATGAAAAATTGGTATAATAAGCTGGCTAAGGTTGGCGGACTAGATAAAATGTCTTAAAGATGAATAAGTATGAAATCACCCCTTAGAATTATAGATTTCATACTTTTTACTTTTTTGATAGTCCTATATTTTTATGAACAAAGCATATCAGAAAGAGGAATACTATGGGAAAATGTTTAGTCATTGGGTCAACAGTTTGTGATGTGATGATGTATATTGACAAGTTGCCACAGACACAACAAGATATTCATTTACATAAACAAAAAATTAGTGTGGGTGGTTGTGCGTATAATGTTGTGTCTATATTACATCACTTGAATGTGGATTACACGTTTATTTCTCCAGTAGGTACTGGAATGTATGGCGATTTCATTTTAAAAGAACTCCAACGAACAGGAATACAAACGACTATTCGGCAACCATTTGATAATGGCTGTTGTTATTGTGTAGTCGAGGCTGACGGTGAACGCACGTTTATGTCATACCATGGGGCAGAATATACTTTTAATCCAGAATGGTTAGAGGCATTATCTTTGGACGAATATGATTATATTTATATATGTGGATTAGAAGTAGAAGATGTTGACGGCGAAAAATTGGTTAGTGTGCTTTCTAAGTGTAAAGGGCAAATTGTATTTTGTCCGGGGCCTAGAGGAAAGAATATTTCGCCTCAATTATTAAAGAAAATTTATGATAATCATCCTATTATTCATTTGAACGATACAGAAATTATAGAACTCACTCAAGAAAAGGATTATTCTAAGGCATTACGTTGCCTTTATCGACAAACACAAACCAGTATTGTGATGACAAAAGGAAAACATGGTGCTGTCTATTTTGACGGACAAGCAGAACACCATGTTAAAGGTGTACCTGCACAAGTAGTTGATACAATTGGTGCAGGAGATAGCCATGTTGGCGCAATGATTGCTTCTTTAGCTAAAGGAAATTCGTTAGAAAAATCTATTGCTTTTGCCAATATTGTTGCAAGTCATATTGTTGCAACACATGGTGTTTGTTTGAGTGAACAAGTTATTGATACGTTAAAGCATACATTAGAACATGTATCATGTGATAATAATTATATGCTCGAAAAATGACGAAGGTATGTTATAATAAATCCTAGTTGAAAAGTAGTCATCAGTAAAATAGAAATTGTTTATTAAAATAAAAAGGCTTAGAAGGAGAAGAAAATGGCACAATTATTTTTTAGATATGGTGCAATGAACTCTGGAAAAACGATTGAAATTTTGAAAGTTGCACATAATTATGAAGAACAAAATAAGCCTGTCGTTATTATGACGAGTGCTTTAGATAATCGTGATGAAATCGGCTATGTGTCTAGTCGAGTAGGCTTGCGTCGTCAAGCAGAAATTATTGATGAACAGACAGATCTTTTTGAGTATGTCAACAATCTATCTTTTACACCTGCGTGTGTACTGATTGATGAGGCACAATTTTTGAAAAGAGAACATGTTTTACAAGCGGCTAAAATAGTTGATACATTGCATATTCCTGTTATGGCATTTGGATTAAAAAATGATTTTCGTAATGAGCTTTTTGAAGGCTCTAAAGAGTTATTACTTCAAGCTGATAAAATTGAAGAAATGAAAACAATTTGTTGGTTCTGTCATCGCAAAGCGTTGATGAATATGAGAATTGTTGACGGTAAGCCAGTCTATACCGGTGAACAAATTCAAATTGGAGGCAATGAATCTTATTATCCAGTGTGTCGTAGACACTATAATAATCCACCTAGTCAATTTTAGGAAATGATGTTTAGACACAAACAATATGATGTACAGCATAATGTTAAGATGCTAGATAACATAATAGTTTAGATTTATAGAAAATATATGAGTTGAATGAGTAACAACACATAAAAAAATAAAGGAGTTTATATGTTTGATCAGTTAGAAAGTTTAGTCATTCGCTATGAAGAATTATCGGAGTTAATGAGTGATCCTGATGTTATTAACGATACGAAACGATTTATGGAATTAACAAAAGAAGAGGCAAGTCTACGTGATAAAGTTGCCACGTACAAACACTATCAACAAGTCGTGCAAAGTATTAAAGATACTGAAGAGATGTTAGGCGAAAGTTTAGATGCAGAAATGTTAGAACTGGCTAAAGAAGAATTATCCAGTTTGAAAAAAGAGAAAGAACAATTAGAAGAAGATATTAAAATTATGATGTTACCGAGTGATCCTAATGACGGAAAAAACATCATTATGGAAATTCGTGGTGCTGCCGGTGGAGATGAAGCTGCTTTATTTGCAGGAAGTTTATTTAACATGTACCAAAAATATGCTGTTGCACAAGGGTGGCGTGTTGAAGTTATGGATGCTAATATTACAGGAATTGGTGGCTATAAAGAAATAACGCTTATGATTACTGGAGATAAAGTGTATTCAAAATTGAAATATGAAAGTGGAGCACACCGTGTGCAGCGTGTGCCAGAAACTGAATCGCAAGGACGTGTGCATACATCTACAGCAACAGTTGTTGTCATGCCAGAAGCAGAAGAAGTTGAAGTAGATATTCAAGAAAAAGACATTCGTGTAGACATTTATCATGCCAGTGGAGCAGGTGGTCAGCATGTCAATAAGACTGCTTCAGCCGTACGTTTAACCCACTTGCCTACAGGAATTGTAGTCGCTATGCAAGATGAACGTTCACAACTTAAAAACCGTGAAAAAGCAATGAAAGTATTGCGTGCCAGAGTATATGATCAAATTTCCCAAGAAGCACAATCTGAATATGATGCCAATCGTAAGTCAGCTGTGGGAACAGGCGATCGTTCAGAACGTATTCGTACATACAATTTTCCACAAAATCGTGTCACAGATCATCGTATTGGATTGACTATTCAAAAATTAGATCAAATTTTAGCAGGAAAATTAGACGAAGTCGTTGATGCTCTTGTTCTGTACGATCAGACACAAAAATTGGAGCAATTAAATAATGGCGGAAACTAATCGGAATACCTATGCACAAATGGTACATCAAGCTAAACAACGCTATCCACAACATGCACATCTATGTCAACGTTTGTTGTGTGATCGCTTGGACTGGACATTGACAGATTTCATGTTACACGCACATAAAGAGCCATCCATTGCCTATTGCCAACAATATGAACATGATTTAATCGAATTACATTCAGGGAAACCTTTGCAATACATAGTAGGCAAAGAATGGTTTTACGCTAGGGCATTCAAAGTGACTCCAGATACATTAATTCCTAGACCAGAAACAGAACTCTTAGTAGAACATGCTCTTTCCCTGTTAGAGCATTACGAACAGGCCAGTATTTTAGATATAGGAACAGGAACAGGTGCCATAGGTATTACGATGAAATGCCAAAGAGTGCAGGATACTGTTGTTTTATCTGATATTTCTTTACCTGCATTAGCTGTAGCAAGAGAAAACGCAAAAATGTTGCAAGCAGATGTAACATGTGTGCAAAGTGATGTGTTTAGTCATATTCAAGGAACGTTTGATTGTATTCTGAGCAATCCACCATACATTTCAAAGCAAGAAGTAAGTCAAGTAGATAAACATGTATTAGAGTATGAGCCACATTTAGCTTTGTTTGCAGAGCACCAAGGCTTAGCCATTTATGAAAAAATTGCTCGAGAGATTGCAATGTATTTAAAACCAAATGGGCATGCTGTATTTGAATGTGGATACCAACAGGCAGAACAGGTCAAAGAAATGTTTCAAAGCGTGTTCCCTAAAAAAGACATTACCATTTACCAAGACTATGCCGGATTAGATAGGGGAATTATCATTCAAGGAGGTGCAAGATGAAGACAGAGTTAATTACATCAGATTATATACAGGAAGCCGTAGAGTTATTGCAACATGGAAGAATTGTTGCCTTTCCTACAGAAACAGTTTATGGATTGGGTGCTGTTGCCAATGATGAACATGCCATTAAACGTGTGTATGAAGTCAAAGGAAGACCGAGCGATAATCCATTAATTGTACATGTATCTAGTCGAGATATTAGTGCGTATGTGAATCGTGTGCCAGAATATACTCCTGCATTACTTGAAAAATTTTGGCCAGGACCATTGACCATTATTTGTGAGGCTAAAGCAGATATTTTTGCACCGAGTGTTACTGCAGGTAGAAAAACAGTAGCGCTTAGAATGCCTAACCATGCGACAACGTTAGATTTAATTGAAAGAGTTGGATTTCCTTTAGTAGGGCCAAGTGCAAATAAATCTGGAAAACCTAGTCCAAGTCGAGCAGCGCATGTTTTAGATGATTTTTTTGGACAAATTGAGGGCGTTGTGTATGGCGAAAATTCAGGAATTGGGATTGAATCTACTGTTATTGATTTAACAGATCCTAGTGGGATTGTTATTTTAAGACCAGGAGCCATTACAGAAGCTGATTTAAAAGACTTTCCTTTAAATATATCACAAAGTATTGAACTTTCAGAAAATGAACCACCACGTGCTCCGGGAATGAAATACAAACATTATGCTCCTCGTCAGCCTATATATTTAATTGATTCACAAAGTCCTGATTTATGGAATAAGGCAATCCGTAAATTCAAGCAAGAACATTATAAAATTGGGATATTAGCTGACGATAATTTGGTAGAGTGCTTTGAACGAGATGTAGACAAAACATACCAGTTGGGTGCTATTGAAGATGCACAAAGTGCTGCAAAATATTTATATGACGGGCTTCGTTTTTTTGATAAGTCAGATGTCGATGTTATTTTAGCACAAGTTTACGAGAAAAAAGGAATAGGTATTGCGTTAATGAACCGTTTAGAAAAAGCATCTAATCATACGTATTTTAATCAAAAAGATTAAATTGGTAAGGTTGGGAAATGTACCTAAAGTCAAACAATAAAAAACGTACTGGGAAACTTTGGTTTCCCAGTACGTTTTTTAGGGGGTATGAAATAAAAAAAGTCCTCCATTACGTATAACTGGAAGAAGCAGATTTATTTTTTTACCAATAGTATTTGACTAGGACCTAAAAAGATATAAGACTCAATCGATGTTAAATGAGGGATGTTTACTCTAATATAGTCAATATCTTTGGGAGTTAGACGTGAATACTGTAGATACAATATGTTAAATAAGTCTTTAATGTATGGGGAAATAGTGTTATAATAGCAGAGATATTAGGAAAACAGAGTTAAAAAGGAGTCTGTATGATAGAACAGTTTCAACAATGGGGACCTATTTGGCAAGCATTAATTGCAGGATTATTTACATTAGGGTGTACGATGCTCGGTTCGGCAGTTGTGTTCTTTTTTAAAGAAGTTAATCAAAAATTGCTTGATATTATGATGGGTTTTGCAGCTGGTGTCATGATTGCAGCATCGTTTTGGTCTTTGCTTGCTCCAGCGATTGAGTATGCAAAGGAAGCGTATGGTATGTGGAGTTGGGTTCCAGCAGCAGTAGGATTTATGGTCGGAGGTATCTTTTTAAGAGCCTTAGATTATGTTGTTCCACATTTGCATTTGAATGCACCGCTTTCCTCTTGCGAAGGAATGACAGGTAAGTTTTCATTGTCTAAAAATATTTTATTATTTTTGGCTATTACAATTCATAATATTCCAGAGGGTCTAGCAATTGGAGTAGCTTTTGGAGCGTATGCATTAGGCATTTCAAGTGAAGCATCTATTATGGGTGCTATTGGACTAGCACTTGGAATTGGTTTACAAAATATTCCAGAAGGTGCAGCTCTATCTATGCCTATTCGAGCTGAGGGGACAAAATCCACAAAGGCTTTTTGGATAGGTTCACTATCGGCAATCGTAGAACCTTTTGCAGCAGTTTTAGGTGCAGTTGCTGTACTATCAATGAAAATTTTGCTTCCGTATGCCTTGTCTTTTGCCGCTGGAGCGATGATTTTTGTAGTCGTTGAGGAACTTATTCCTGAATCGCAACAACATAATCATTCGGATAGTGCTACATTAGGCTTGATGATAGGTTTTACGTGTATGATGATTTTAGATGTGGCATTAGGATAATGAATAGAGCATAAAATTCATAAAAAGTGAATTTTATGTTTTTTAGTATATTTTTAGACTACATTGTATGCTGTAAATGTTAATAAAGAGTAGCTATTATTTGTTGAAAGTAGGCATAAAAGATAAACTAATGGTAGCAATTGCAGCACTTAGAGAAGTGTAAGAATGTCTTAATTATTGGATAATGAGAAATAAAAGATTAAAAAAGAGTTTTTTCTAATCTAAAGTATTTCTATTTTCATTATAATTATAATAATGATATAGTTAAACAAGAGAGTATATAAGGTAAATAAGGTAAGGGATGAGATAATGAAAAAGGTTTTAATTGTAGATGATGAACAACATCTAAGAACATTATTACGGTTTAATTTAGAAAAAGCTGGATATAGTGTAGATGAAGCAACTGATGGACAAGAAGCTTTAGATAAAGTAAGTGAGCAAGCATTTGATTTTATTTTGCTTGATTTAATGATGCCAATTTTAGATGGTATTGAAGTGTGTAAACGTCTTAGACGTGACAAGTGTTTAGTTCCCATTATTATGTTAACGGCAAAAGATGATGAAGTAGATAAAATTATCGGCTTGGAATTAGGTGCTGATGATTACATGACTAAACCATTTAGTCCAAGAGAAGTGCTTGCACGCATGAAAGCTATTTTAAGGCGGACAAACAGTAGTCAATATAAGTATGAACACGAACAAAAGCGTCTGTATCTAGGAGAAATTGACGTGGATATAGATATGCGAAAAGTATGTGTGAAAGATAAAAAAGTGAAGTTAACTCCCAAAGAGTTCGATATATTGGTCTATATGTTGACCCATCAAGGTAAGGTCATTACTAGAGAACGCTTGATTGACATGATTTGGCAGTCGGATTATGTCGGAGAAACACGCATGGTTGATATGCATGTGGCAAATTTACGTGAAAAAATTGAACAAGATCCTAAAAATCCGGTCTATATTCATACTGTTCGTGGTGTAGGATATCAATGTGAGGAACGTCATGAACCTTTTATCTAAAAATCAAATCAATGGAAGCAAAGTAGTATGGAGCATGACAGGAATAATGTGGGTACTTTTCATTTTGTTTAAGTCTATTGATATGTTTTTGTATATCAGTTTGCTTTTGACAGGAATAGCACTAGCTAATACGGTAAGCCAAAAAGAGATAAAAAAAAGAGAACAGTATTTACATACTGTCTTGAGCATGGTTGATGCGTTAATTGATGAACCAAACTATAAATATTGTGATAGTAAGAGTGATTTGCTTGAACAAAAAATTAATTATTTAGCTAGAACATTGAATGAAAAAACAACTCGGATATTTCAACAACATACACAATTACACACATTGATGGAACATTTGCCAGTAGGTATTATGGTGCTGAATGCTCAAAAAAAAGTGGTATTATCTAATCAATCATTGAAAGTATTTTTAGGGGATATTTTTGAAATGATATACTTGGAGTATTTTAAATTAGACATGATACGTAGTTCCAGTTTGGTGCAATTAATTGAAAAAGCGTATTCTACAAAAGAAACGCAGAAATCTCCGGTTTATGTATATGAATCAACAGAACTGAGTGTTGATGCGCATGTCATTCCATTATTAAATACATATCAACAAGTAGATGATGTGTTAGTTATTTTATACGATTTAACGGAGTACAGACGTTTGCAAATTGCACAAAGTGATTTTGTGTCAAATGCATCTCATGAACTGAAAACACCTGTATCTATTATTAAAGGATTCGTGGAAACATTAATGGACGGTGCTAAAGATGATGAAGATGCACGAGAGAAATTTTTGGCAATTATTTATCAGGAAACTGAAAAACTTGAACAATTAATGAAAGATATTTTATTGTTATCTAAACTAGAAAAGAAAGCAATGTTAATGACAAAAGAAGTTGTGCATGTTCAACGTATCATTCATGAGAGTATTGCCTTAGTACAAGATGAGGCACAAGATAAACACATTTGTATTGATACAGATATTAGTGATGAATCAGTATGGATTATAGGAGACAAGCATCATTTAATGCAAATTATTAGCAATATATTGAGTAATGCAGTGAGATATACTAAACAAGACGGGTATATTAGAATTTGTGTTTGTGAACAGAATGATACTGTGCAAATATCAATTAAAGATACTGGTATAGGTATTTCATTAAAGGATAAGGAACGTATTTTTGAACGATTTTATCGTGGTGACAATGCACAAAAATTCAATGAGCAAGGAACAGGATTAGGATTATCTATTGTCAAAAATTTGGTAGATACAATAGGAGCGGAACTAATTGTTGATAGCCAATTAGGTTTTGGCACAAAAATGACGTTAGTTATCAAAAAATAGTGGGTGTATAATAAATCGTGTTGGTTATTTACCAGCACGATTATTTTTGTTTTATAAGACTAAAGGCGTGTATTCTAGTGATAAAGTGGACATTAATCTTATTTTTTAATCAGTAGGCTAATCAAGACATATAATTGGACGATTTTAATGAGATGTAGATTTAAAGTAATATAGACCCATTTTTTGTGTATATCACATTTTGAATATATAGTGCTGCTCCAAATATATTAACTAACAAGTATATAACAAAACTATTGCAGTACCGTGCTAGTTTTGAATAATGCAAAAAATAGTGTAAATAGTCATGTAATCTACGTATATTTATAATAGACAGTATATGTGATGTACTTATCACACAGATGTAGCAAGAAGAATGGCATATACGGTAAATAGGTAACAGTAAAACGTTTAAGGGGTAGGATATAGGTGTTTTGTTAATTTTTAGATGTTTTCAATTGTAACACATTATGCATGTATCGTAGGTAAAGAGGTTTTAATAGGAAAACTATATAAGAGAATACTTGTAGAGTATTTTTATAAATGGAGTGCATGACGAATGAGGCAAAGGCACTCTTAACGAAAAGTAAAAGGGAGGAATTGAGATGCTTGTGGCAAAAACGTCAACTAATCAGTGGTGTCATGCTAGTCAGGTAAGTAGAGAAAAAGAAACGTGTTATTTTTGTCCGAGCTGTCGTTGTAAAGTGTATTTAAGGCAGGGGAGAAATCGAACGGCACATTTTGTACACTATAAAAAGTGTGATCAAGATACGTTTTCTGAAGGGGAAACAGAGGAGCATATACAAGGGAAACTGTTACTTTATAATTGGTTGAGTCAGTGTGAGGGAAGTGTTGAATTAGAGCCTTATTTACCCAAGTTGAAACAGCGTCCAGATTTGTTGTATACAACATGTACGCAAAAGATAGCCATTGAATTTCAGTGTAGTCCGATAACATGTGAAAAAATGCTTGAGAGAACACAAGGTTATGAGCGTGCAGGGTATAAAGTCATTTGGATTGTAGGGAGAATGCATGCACAAAAGCAAACTTCTTTATTTTTGTATGCTTCTCCTGCTCCATACAGGATTTATTTGTCTGTGTCTAAAAGAGTGTTATACGCTCATTCTCATGTGATACACCGTGTAATAGAGTTACAGAAGTTATTTCATAACATACACATACAACAGCATACAATCCACTATTATCACAGAGTATCTTCTCAAGTATCCAAGTCATTTTTAAGACGAGCTTATGTTGAGCGTATTCCAATCTTTAGTTTTCCCATTCCTATTTTAACGTGTTATGCAAAGTATCCGGGATTGAAATCTAAATTTTCAGAAGTATTAAGTGTCATTTATTTTATGTGTCAAACTTTTCAAAAAGGAGATATTTATTTGATAAATAGTCATTTATGTAAATGGATAGATAAAAAGGTGATTGTGCTAGCCTTTATGCCTTTAGTAGAGAAAGAGGTTTATTTGACACATCTTATTACATTGTGTCTACAAATTTTATCTACGCTCAATTTTGTTCATTTTAAAAACAACCATTGGAAATTTATATGCAGTTTACAGGATATATGATATAATGGCTTTATTCTCATAAACAACGGAGGTAAACATGATTACATCAATAGGGCAAGTGATGCTTTATGTGGAAGATATTGAAAAGTGTGCAAAATTTTGGAAAGAACAAGCTCAATTTGAACGTGTTGAAAAACAAGAGCAAGGAAATCAAATCTATTATATAGTTGCACCGAAACTAACAAGTGATGTACAATTTGTTCTGCATGATAAGAAAATCGTGGCACAAATGAATCCAGAGTTAAATTTAGGAACACCATCAATTTTAATGGTGAGTTCTGATTTACAACAAACCTATGATTTATTTGTTGAAAAAGGTATTCATGTGAATCCGATTATGGATGTTGGTTTTATGAAAGTATTCAATTTTTCAGATTGTGAAGGCAATTATTTTGCCATTCGTCAAGAATAATGAGGAGGAAGTATATGTCAACTTTATTAGTATTCGGTCATCAAAATCCAGATACAGATACAATTTCATCAGCTATTGCATACGCTTATTTATTAAATAGAACAGGAAAACAAGCAGAAGCAGTTGCTCTAGGAGAGCCTAATGAGGAAACAAAATTTGCTTTAAACTATTTTCAAGTGGATGCTCCACGTATTGTGAGTACAGTATCTAATGAAGTCAAGCAAGTAGCTTTAGTTGACCACAATGAGTTACAACAAAGTGTTTCAGATTTAAAAGAGGTTGAAGTAACAGCCGTTATTGATCATCATAGAATTGCCAATTTTGAAACTGCTAATCCTCTATTGTATAGAGCTGAACCTGTAGGGTGTACGGCAACTATTTTATATAAATTATTTAGTGAGGAACGTGTGACTATTCCAAAAGAGATTGCTGGATTGATGTTGTCTGCTATTATTTCAGATACGTTATTGTTCAAATCTCCAACGTGTACGCCATTAGATGTACAAGTTGCTAAAGAATTGGCTGTTATTGCTGATGTAGAATTAGAAGTTTACGGATTATCTTTATTAAAAGCAGGAACTAATTTGGGAGATAAATCTGTACAAGAATTATTGAACTTAGATGCAAAAACTTTCCCAATGGGGCAAACAAGCGTTCGTATCGCACAAGTAAATACAGTTGATGAGGCAGAATTACTTGTACGTCAACAGGAATTAGAAGATGCTATGTTAAAAGAGAATGCGGATAATGGATATGATTTATTTGTTTTAGTCATTACAAATATTTTAACAAGTGCATCTGTTGTAGTTGTAGCAGGGGAACCAAAAGAAGCCATTGAACAAGCATTCAATGTCACATTAACAAATCATACAGCAACTTTAGAAGGTGTTGTATCACGTAAAAAACAAGTTGTGCCACAGTTAACAGCCGTTTTAGCTAAATAAATTGGGTTATATGCAGTGTTAGTGAATACAATAATTGAAGAGTTTATGTTAATTATTGAAAATAACACCAATTTGTCAGAAAAGATACTTACATAAACAGTTATGCAAGAAAAATTAGTAAGATATTGATATAGGCAAGTGATGTTCATATAAGTAATACTTTATCAAATTGAACATAGTAAAACGGTATAACAAGTGAGATAAAAGTATGTTATCAAAATCGTGTCGAGGAACTAAAAGTTCCTCAGCACGATTATTTTTTTCTGCATACATATGAAAGCAATAGATGTTAGTATTCAATATTAAAACATGTACAGGAAGTACTGAGTATTTTTGAAAATAATGACTATATGAAGAGATAAGCAGATAGAAGAATTTATATATGGAAAAATGTAAAAAACGAGTGGTAAAATGTTTTTTTATGTCATCAGTTTGTTAAGATACAGTTATTTTATTAGCTTCAACATTAATGATAGCAATATTTTTGTTTTAGATATAGAGAAAATTTAAAAGTGTCTTTGGAACTGGGAAAAAACTAAAATTTTAGCCTTTCGATTAAAATTTGAAAACAGCTTAGAATCAACGTTTCTGATGACGTCATTATAAGCTGTTTTTTATTTTTAAGACTTTTTTCCCAGTTCCTTCATAACATATGATTACCTTTTGTTAAAATGGTTTAAAAATCCACAATTTAATGAGAGAAATGGTATATATGATGTACGATAAAGATAGGGTAGGCATATATTAACACAATTGGGAGAATGCAATAATGTTTAAGTAGATATGTATATGAATAGAAAGCGGTATTGATATACGTGAGTTGTCTATTATGGGGTACAGGGAATAAAAAATGGCTATTTTTGACGATAGTTTATATCAAGATGTTTCAAAATAGAGTCATAATCTATTTTAAAGTTAACTGGGCATATCATTTGTTTTGTTTGAGGTTTTTATGAGATATTTTAGAGCAAGTATGATACAATGCATACAGAATAGTGGAAAGGATATGTTATGAAGTTATCGAAACGTTTAGAAATGGTTGCTCAATGCGTGCCGATTGGTGCAAGGTTGGCTGATATTGGGTCTGATCATGCGTACTTACCGAGTTATTTAGCAATGCATAAACGGATTGAATTTGCAATAGCTGGAGAAGTGGTTCAAGGTCCTTTTGAATCGGCTAAGACAACAGTTGATTTGCAATGTTTAAATCAATATGTTGATGTTCGCTTGGGTGATGGATTAGATGTCGTTTGTTTAGACGATAAAATTGATACTGTAACAATTTGTGGTATGGGTGGTGAGTTAATCACACAAATTTTAGAGCGTGGAAGATTAGCTGGTGTATTGCAAAATGTTCACACATTGATTTTGCAGCCGAATATGGCAGAAAGTCATGTCCGTAAATGGTTAATGGCACATCAGTATCGTGTTGAGCAAGAATATATTTTAAAAGAAAATCAAAAAATATACGAAATTATTGTTGCTCATGCAAGCATAAATTCTGTTGCATATACTGAAAAAGAAGTGATGTTCGGTGTATATTTGCCTTTAGAAAAATCAGATACGTTTATTGAGAAGTGGACTAATGAATTGCAGAAGATTGATGATGTCTTGGGACACTTAGAAAAATCTAGTCGAGATACAACAGACAAAAAGGCTTATTTTTTAAGAAAAAAACAAAGTATTGAGGAGATGATTCAATGATTACTGTAAGAGAAGTTGTTGCATTCTTAGAAGAAATAGCCCCACTTGAATTAGCGGAAAAATGGGACAATGTAGGACTGTTGATTGGAGATTTTGACCTGCCTGTTAAACGTATTCTGTTTACTTTAGATGTAAATAATGAAGTAGTTGAGGAGGCAATTCATAAAGGTGCTGATTTAATTATTGCACACCACCCATTAATTTTTCATGCACAAAAGACATTGATAAGACAGAATTATAATCAAAAGATGTATATGGATTTAATTAAGCATGATATTTCTGTCTATGCAGCACACACTAATTTAGATAATGCCCCTAATGGAATGAATCAATGGTTAGCCGAAGCATTGGAGTTAGAGCATATTGATGTTATGGAAGAAATTGGTGAAACAAAAGAAGGAATTGTTTATGGAACTGGACGCATTGGGAAATTACGTCAGCCTATGTGTTTAGAACAATTTGTGGAGTATGTGCATAGCCGTGTTGAGAATGCTGGGATACGCTACACAGGAGATAAACAGAAAGTTATTGAAACTGTTGCCGTTTGTGGTGGAGCAGCCCAAGAATATTACCCAGCGGCTGTGAAAAAACAAGCTGATGTTTATGTGACTGGAGATGTTAAGTACCATTATGCTCAAGAGATGTTAGATCATCAGTTGGCATGTGTTGATCCTGGGCATTATATCGAGGCGATTTGTAAAGAAAAATTATGTGAACTTTACCAACAATGGATAAAAACAAATAGAATACATGTGGAGTGTATTGTCTCAGAAGTGAATACAGATCCATTTATATTTAGAAAGTAGGAAAAAGGTATGAAAGAAAAATTAGTAGAACGATTTGTAAAATATATTAAATTTGACACGCAATCAGATGCGTATAGCCAAACGGTTCCTTCAACACCAAATCAAGTGGAGTTTGCTAAAACGATTTTAGTGCCAGAATTGGAAGAAATTGGGTTAAGTCAAGTTAAATACAACGAAAGCAATGGATTTGTGACGGCACTGTTACCAAGTAATACAGATAAAGTTGTTGATACAATAGGATTCATAGCACATATGGATACTGCTGATTTCAATGGAAAAAATATTAATCCTCAGTTTCACGAGCAATACAATGGAGAAGATATTGTTTTAAATGCTAAGGAAAATATTAAACTAAAAGTGAGTGAGTTTCCTAATTTAAAAGATTACAAAGGACAGACATTGATTACTACTGATGGAACAACCTTACTTGGAGCTGATGATAAGGCTGGCATTGCAGAAATTATAACAGCTATGGATTATTTAATTCAACACCCTGAAATTAAGCATGGAGATATTAAAGTGGCTTTTGGACCTGATGAGGAAATTGGCAGAGGAGCGAATTTATTTGATGTAGAAGATTTCGGTGCGAAATTTGCTTACACTATGGACGGTAGTCGTGTTGGAGAATTAGAGTGGGAGAGTTTTAATGCAGCTAGAGCTGAAGTCATTTTCCGTGGTAAAAATGTGCATCCAGGAACAGCAAAAGATACGATGATAAATGCGATGAGTTTAGCAGCGGATTTTATTACACGTTTACCAAAAGATATGGTACCAGAAAAAACAAGTGGACGAGAAGGTTTTATTCATCTAACAGAAATGTCTGGTAGCGTTGAAGAAGCAAGATTGGTGTACATTATTCGTGATCATGATTTTGATTTATTTGAGGAGAAAAAAGATATTCTAGTGGCATTAACATCTCAAATGAATTTTGAACAAGCCTTTAGTCGAGTACTGTTATCTATTAAAGATGAATACTATAACATGGGTGAAATTCTTGCTAAAGATATGACACCTGTACATTTAGCAGAACAAGCGATGAAAAATTTAAATATTCCAGTGATTATGAATGCTATTCGTGGAGGAACGGACGGTTCTAAATTATCCTTTATGGGATTGCCAACACCAAATATTTTTGCAGGTGGCGAAAATTTCCATGGACGGTATGAATTTGTGGCTGTTGAGTCTATGGAGAAAGCGACAGATGTTATTATTGAGATTTGTAGATTACTCGAATTGTAAAGCCAAGTGCAACAGTACATGAAAAATACTAAAGTCACAGTCTATGTCTGTGTGCGACATAGTTGTTTTGTAATGGAATAGGTGTAACGGTCAAGGTATTAGCGTAGCGAGCCTTTACGGTTACACCTATTCTGTTATAGTTTATGTCGTTGCACACAAACGATTAAACATAGTATGAGGTGTATCATAGTCTAGTAGACGTCTAGGTCTATTATTTAACGCATTTTGTATAGTTGTTATCATTTGAATAGGTACTAAATTAAATGATTTTCCCTTCGGTAAAAATTCTCGAATTAAACCATTGTGATTTTCATTAGTCCCTCGT
>NZ_SPPB01000028.1 GCF_004570605.1 Granulicatella sp. WM01
ATAATATGATATTTAATATGATGTTGCACGTCTTGAGTTAGCCAATTTTCTGGAAATTCAAATTCTTCTTCCAATTTCAATAATTTTCTGGTATTCTTATCCATGTGAAGCACCTCTTTACTATTTTGTCTCAACTTATAGTTTACTGGTTTGCTTCACTTTTTTCTATAAAAAAATAATCGTGTTGGCGAACTTTTTTGTTCACCAACACGATTTATTGTACACCCATTTTTTATGAATAATAGACAAAACAACAAAAATTCACTGCTTTTAACAATGAGTTCTTGTTGTTTTCATATACTATTATTGACTTATTTCATTTGTTTTCTTATTTTATATTTCGCACGATACAAAATACGCTTGACTCGTTTATCTTGTATAAAATCTGGGTTATTTATTTGATTTTGATAAAACACTTCTTTTTCAGACTTACTCAACACATCATAAGCGCATTCAAAGCGTTCCCTTACTTCAACAACTTGTTCTGGATTTAAACTATCTGAATATATGTTTTCCATAATATAATCATTGTGTACTCTATCCGTAGATATTAACGTTTCTCCCTTACGTTTATGTGCATTATAATATCTGATTAATTCACAGAAATGATGTTTCAGTAAATACATGTAAAAACTACTAAACTTTATTCTACTATCTAATTTGTATCTTTGTACAGCCTGGTATAAGATAATTCGGCACTCTTGTAAAAGATCATCAAAATCCATCAACGGAAAATGATAACACTTAATTTTACTTATCATTAAAGGTTGATATTTGAGTGCCAATGTTGTAAATGCCTCATCATTATGTTCACGGCATTTTTGAATGAGACATAAATCTTGTTTTTGGTTTTCCATGGTTCTCCCCTTTCAAAAGGGGACAGCACTCTATGTTAAGCGTCTACCTCTGAAAACTTCATATAACAATACGCCACTAGCCACACTAGCATTTAAACTTTGCACATGCCCTACCATTGGAATAGTTAACAATTCATCAGCTCCCTGTTTTACTAATCGTGATACACCTTTTCCTTCATTCCCAATGATAATCGCTAGAGCACTGTTCACATCCCAGTGATGATAAGACTTCCCTTCCATATCTGTAGCAAATATCCACACACCTTTTTCTTTCAATACATCAATCGTGTGCGTTAAATTTGTTACTCTAACTACTGGAACATGTTCAATAGCACCTGTAGATGTTTTAGCAACTATTCCTGTTAAGCCAACCGAACGTCGCTTAGGAATAATAATACCGTGAGCACCTACTGCATCAGCAGTTCTAATAATTGAACCTAAGTTATGTGGATCTTCTATTCCGTCTAAAATAATAAAAAATGGTTGCTCATCTCTTTCCTCTGCTCTCTTGAACAAATCATCTAACTCAGCGTATTGATATGCAGAAACAGCCGCTAATACACCTTGATGTACTCCGTTTTCACTTAGTGTATCAAGTTTACTCTTTGGAACGTACTGTATCTGTACCCCTTTTTCTTTTGCTAAACTGAGTATCTCAAAAATTTTGTGTCCTGACAACTTTTCTTGTAAAAAAAGTTTATTGACATCTCTATTTCCTTTTAATAGTTCGATAACCGGAATACGCCCAATAACATAATCACCATTTTCAGATATTTTTTGTCTATTCTCATTTTTTTTATCTAATTTGGGGCTTTTTTTTAGTACATCTTTTGATTTTTTAGTTGTTTTCATATTTTTCTCCTATGAAAGTTGTACACCATTGACATAATTCTTGTAATCTCATCTCTTGTTTTTCCAAATACAAATAGCCTATTAATGTTTCAAACCCTGTTGCCACACGATAAGTCATAATATCAGTATTTTTTGCTGACGTATGACTTTTCGTATTTCGTCCTCTTTTATACATTGTTTTCTCTTTTTCACTTAAAAATATTTCGTCTTGTAACATAGCTTTCATTAACATAGCTTGTGCCTTAGCAGACACATATTTTGTAGCTGTTTTGTGCAAATGGTTTGGTTTAGTTATTCCTTGATTAATTAAATACTCTCGAATATACAATTCATAGATAGCATCGCCTATATATGCGAGAGTTAAACCATTTAATTGTTCAACATTTTTCATGTTTATAACTCCTATTTTCTAACTTCCGATTAAGTATATCACATTTTAAAACTTTTTGTCTGCGACTATCTCAATGGAGATAGGGAAAAACTATGCTTTGTTTGAAGTGATATGTTTAAAATAACGAGAAATCAACGTTTATAAACGACGATTCCTCTCAGTTTTTGTTATTTGGAGATTTTTTCTTAGTCCTAGTTTTGCTATTATGGTACGTTTTCTATTTCATGACACCGAAATCTTAAACACCACATTAAAAACTGTATCATTTCTATTTCTTTTTCTCTTCAATAGCGCCTAATTTTATTCTATCTCTTATAGATATGTAAAAAGCAGTACACCTAAATAATTGATCATTCTAGTGTTTATGTGTACTGCATGAAGTGAATTGAGAAACATTTTGACAAAAAACAACTATTTTTTCAAGCAACAATGTTGTCATTACATAAAAAATTCCAGTAGGTCTAATTTCCTACTGGAATTTTTTGGATATGAAATTTATACTCTTATAGCAACTTCGACGATTTAGTCTTCAATCTTTGCTCTATCCCAAATTTCGATAGTAGCTCCTCTGAATTCACGATTACTAATTTCAGCAACTTCTTTTGTTTGATAGTATTTAACGATTGTTTTAAAGACTTCTTCTTTTGCTCTATCTTCACGTGCTGCAATAACATTGTAATATGGTTTAGATGCTTCATTAACTTCTTCTAAGTAAATAGCGTCTGTTTTAGGCGTTAACCCAGCATCTACTGCATAATTGGCATTAATAACAGCTGCTGCAACATCTGGTAATGATTGATATGTTTGCCCAGCAATTAACTCAACAATCTCAATTTTCTTAGGATTTTCAACAATATCTGAAACCGTTACTAATGTATTAGATACATCATTCAATTTAATAACTCCTGCATTATGTAATAAACGTAACGCTCTTGCACCGTTTGTTGTGTCATTAGGAATAGAAATCTTATCTCCCTCTTTTAATTCACTTAATGATTTGATTTTTTGAGAGTATGCTCCCATTGGTGAATACATTGTGTAAGCAATCTCTTTGATGTGCGTTCCTTTTTCAGAATTAAATTTATTTAAGTATAAAATATGTTGGAAAGCATTCAAGTCAATAGATCCATCTTCCAAAGCTGTATTTGGTGTCACATAATCTTCAAACTCTACAATTTCTAAATTAATATTTTCTTTTTCTTTTAATTGTTCTTTAACGTAATCCCATTGCGGATGATTTGTTCCTGATACACCAATTTTCACAGTAACTGTTTCTTTCTTACTTTCTGTTTTTTCTGTTGATGATGTACTTGGTGCTCCACAAGCAGCTAATGTAAATGCAGCTAACGCTGTTAAGGCTAATTTTTTTAATGACATATTATTTCCTCCAATAATGATAATAATTTTATGTGAATGAATATGCCCCCATAACACTTCATTCTATCAATTCAAATTCCCCATCAAGTCCCTCTAGTTATTAAACTCCTTCCTAAAATTTTTCCTTCCCCTATGGTTTCTAACATCTTATACATCATATAAGTGCATAACACCATACTAGTCATAAGATTTCCAAACTTCATTATTATTTGCTTGTTACTTTTTCTAAAAAGTTTCCAATAGCTTGAGTCACAAATACAATAATCAACATAATCCCCGTCGCAACAATAATCACATCACCTTGAAATCTATTATATCCTCGTGCAATAGCTAAGTTTCCTAATCCTCCTGCTCCAAAAGCCCCTGCCATAGTGGTTAAGCCTATCAAACTAATTGTTGTTAATGAACTAGCACGAATTAAACTAGGTAACCCTTCTCTTAAATACACCCTGAAAATAATTTCAAGCGGAGAACATCCCATTGCTATAGACGCTTCAATAACTCCACGATCAACTTCTAATAAAGCCAATTGAACTTGTCTAGCAAAAAAAGGAATAGTTGCAACACTTAAAGGTGGAATAGCACCTGGAATACCAATTGTTGTCCCAACTATTGCGCGTGTAAATGGAATAATCAACATGGCTAAAATGATGAATGGAACAGAACGAAACACATTGACTAATTTATCTAATAAATTATAAACCACCTTATTAGCTAAAATACCATCATGTCTTGTCACAACAATAATAACACCTAAAGCTAGTCCAATTACCCCTGCGATTATTCCAGTAATTCCGGTCATCAGTAATGTTTCAATTGTGCTTTTTTGAATTTCTTCCCATACTTTCTGATTAATATTCGGAAAAAGTGTCTGTAAATTCATTATATCTGACCTCCTCTAAGATCTTCTAATATCTCTAAAGTCGCTTGATTTTGTTCAATATAACTCAACGCTCCCGCAATATCTTCATGTTGTCCAGATAAAACAACTAATAACGTTCCAATCGGTGTTTCTTGAATAATTTCAACATTTCCAAACAAAATATTGGCAGCTACGTTATAATGTGTTGATAATTTTGTAATGAGTGGATCTCCTGTAGATGATCCAACAAATGAAATTTTAGCCAATACATCGCCCTGTTTTAGATTCAATAATTTTTCATGATGTAAAATTGTTTCAATACCTTTATTAATATGCGTTGCTGTGTCAATAAAATCTTTTGTTAACTGTCTTTCAGGGTGAGTAAAGATGTTTAAAATACTGCCTTCCTCAATAACTTCCCCTTTTTCCATAACTGCAACTCGATTACACACTTCTTTAACAACTTGCATCTCATGCGTAATAATCACAATAGTAATACCTAATTTTTGGTTTACTTGTTTTAATAATTCTAAAATCGAATAGGTCGTCTTTGGATCCAAAGCACTAGTTGCTTCATCACATAATAAAACATGTGGGTCATTTGCTAAAGCTCTGGCAATCGCTACTCTTTGTTTTTGCCCGCCCGATAATTGTCTAGGATACGCATCTGCTTTATCTTCTAAGCCAACTAATTTTAATAACTTATTTACCTTTTTTATAATTTCTTGTTCGGATAATCCTGATTTTTTCAACGGAAATGCAACATTGGAAAATACCGATATACTATTCATCAAATTAAAATGTTGGAAAATCATGCCTATTTTCTTACGTGCTTCCCTTAATTGTTTAGCATTTAAACTGGTTAAATCAGTATCAGACACAATAACTTTTCCCTCATTAGTTGGACGTTGTAATAAATTAATAGTTCTAACAAGTGTACTTTTTCCTGCTCCACTATATCCAATAATGCCATAAATATCTCCTCTATTAATCTGTAAAGACACTTGTTTAACAGCATGTATTTGCTTTTGATTTTGTTCAAAAGTAACATCTATATTTTGTAACGTTATCATGTTTTCACTCCTTTTCTGGTATACAAAAAAGTCCTTTCCCTAATGGGAAAGGACGAGTTAAAGTCTAATCTCGTGGTACCACCTTTGTTCATTAACTGCATCACTGCAATTAATCTCTACCAGTACGTCTGTTCATTAACAGATTATACTGTGTTGCTGTAACGGGCACCTTCCGTGCTGTCTTAAATGTTCAGACAACCCACTCAAAAGCCATTTTCAACCGAATCCATACACTTATTTCCACCATCCATAAGCTCTCTATGCTACTTTTCCGATTTACTTTCTTCATCTTCGTGTTTCTATGTTGAACATATTACCTAATTTTTTTGTATCTGTCAATGCTTTTTTATAAAAAAATTAAATTTTTATGAAAAAACTCTCTTATATTGAAAAATAAAATTTAATGATAAAAACAAGCCCTTGCAACTACCCATTTATGCCAATAAAATAATAGACACGATTAAAAAGATTATGAATATAAATTCCATGATAAAATACCCTCCATTCCATCAAACTTCTCATTTTTTAACAGGCTAATTTTCAGTCTTAAAATTAGTCAACTTATTATACATTTGCCAATAAATCAATCCCCAACAAAAAACATTTTCTCTACTATCATAAATACTAAGCCACTTTTTGTAAATATTTTTTACTTAATGATTATGTGACTACCAAACAAATGTAACCAATACAAACGAATGATGTATCCATATTTTATAGCAGTTACATGATTATCTTGTTTAATATATCATACCTAATATCCATTTTTGTTAAATTCAATTTAAACTGACAATAGACATTATTGCTACATATTAACACCTATCAATAAGATACATTAGAGATATTCCCACAAAATCACGGCTCTTGCCAAATTTAAGTCCTCTGCTTTAATAACATGATAAGTCACTTTTTCTTCATTTTGGCAATAGTGTTGCACTTTTCCAGATCTTACTTCATTTTCATAAATAATAGCAAGATGTTTAGGGAGTTTATCATGATATATATTAGGTAGACTTTTCCAGATCCATTCTAAATACACTGCATTATTGACATGTTGGTTCATATCAATATCTGTTTGGCGAATACTGTACTCTTGACTATCTGAACATACATCTAAACGTTTTATTTTAGTCATTTTTTGTGATGTACTTAATCTTTCAGCCTTATATACGTTTACAAATTTAGGATCAATACGCACAAGTTTTCTCTCTATCATATCCACTAAAGCAAATTTCATTACTGTTTCCACAAAAACTGTATCATTTATAAACACTTTAAATCGTCTATACGTAAAAAATTTATTATACGAAAGTGCTTCTGTTTCAACAGTAATGGTATCGTCAACTTTAGGCATTTGATGGATAGTTAAATCATGTTGCAAAATAAACCATGTTAATCCTTTTTCTTGTAGGATACATGTATTTCCAAGACGTTCTGTTTGTCGATTAGACACATAAAGCAGTAATCTAACAAGCATAGGAATGCTTAATCTTCCATTACTATCTGTTTCATGCGATTTAATCACAATGCTTTCTCTATAGATTTCTCCCATAATTCCACCTCTTTCACATATTATCCACACTAATACACACCTTATCCACATGTTATCCACAAAAATGTGGATAACTATCTGAATTGTGAACAATATAAGTCATAATAATACCCTTTTTTACACATCAGATCTTCATGGCTTCCTTCTTCCATAATGCCTTCTGGTGTCACAACTATAATTCTATCCACATGTTGAATCGTCGCTAAACGGTGTGCAATAATTAATGTTGTTCTCCCTTTAGACAATATATCAAACGATTCTTGAATAATCCGTTCCGTTTGTGTATCTAAAGCACTAGTAGCCTCATCTAAAATTAAAATATTTGGATTTTTCAACAAAATGCGTGCAATGGCAAGTCTTTGTTTTTGTCCTCCTGATAAACGAACCCCACGTTCACCAATTTCTGTATCCATTCCCTGTGGCATCGCCTTAATAACGTCACTTAAATGTGCTTGTTCAATAGCTTTTAAAACCTCTTCATCACTTGCATCTAAACGTCCATATAAAATGTTTTCTTTAATTGTTCCACCAAACAAAAATACATCTTGTTGAACAATTCCAATTTGTTTACGTAAAGACTCCAATGTTATGTCTTTAATAGACAAATTATCAATTAAAATATCGCCACCTGTCACATCATAAAAACGTGGCAACAAATGACAAATCGTTGATTTTCCTGCCCCACTTGGTCCAACAAAAGCTACTTTTTCACCTTTTTTTATATATAAATTAATATCCCTTAATACTGTTTTTTCATCATTATATTGAAAATACACATGTTTGTACTCAATATCTCCAGCTAATTGTTTCACAGCTCTAGCATGTGGAGCATCTACAATTTCAGGTAAGCATTTTAATTCCTCTTGTAAACGTCTAAAACCAGCAAATCCTTTTGGGTATGTTTCAATCATAATATTAATGAGTTCAATAGGGCGTACTAAAACATTTGTCAATAAAATAAATCCTGCCAAAACACCAGTTGATAGTCCATCATGAATAGTAAAATACGCTCCAAAAAATAGCGCAAATAAATTAATCAATCGCATGAATAAATAATTAAACGCCGAACTATTGCCCATTGTCTTATAAAATAAACGTTTAGCTTGTTCATAAAGATGTAAAAACTTTTCAAAACGTTGTTTTTCATACGCTTCATTGGCAAAAGCTTTAACAACACGAATACCACTTATTGTATTTTCTATACCCACATTAAATTCAGCTAAAGCATCGTATACTTGATGATTACTCTTTTCCATTTTACGATTATACAAAGCAGCGACAATTGCAATCAACGGAACCATAATCACTGTAATAAATGCCAAGGCTGGATGTGTAAGATACATCAAACAAAAAGCTCCAATTAGTGTCATTACCGTTACAAATAAATCTTCCGGTCCATGATGTGCTAATTCACTAATATAAAACAAATCCGACGTTAAACGAGTCATCAGTGTTCCTGTTTTTGTATGATCAAAATATCTGAAAGACTGTTGTTGTAGATGACTAAACAACTCTCTACGCATATCATTTTCAATACATACTCCTAACATGTGTCCAAAATAAACAACAATATATTTTAAATACGTGTTTAATGCATAAAATCCAAATAATCCTAGTGCAATGACAAGAATGACTGAAAAATCATGGTTTGGGATAATACTATCAATAACATAACGCACTAAAAAAGGAAAAATCAATTCCAAAATCCCCGCAATAACAGCACATGAAAAATCCAAACAAAATAATGCTTTATACGGTTTGTAATATCTAAAAAATAACTTTAACATTTCTACCGTCCTTACTGTAAAATAAACATGAACGCTTTCATATTTATCTTCACCTTGTTTTAATTTACTTATTCATACACAGTATCAAAAATTCATATTTAAAAATGATTTTAAACGAAGGTTTTTAAAACACTTCATTAGAGCATATAACAAATCGTGTTGGTGAACCAAAGGAGATCGCCAACACGATTTTGTTTATATAATTAAGTGACACAAACCTGTTTTCCACAACATAATTTGATAAATCCCCTTAATTTAAAGTCATTTTAATTATTTTGTGAACGCGTTCTAGCCTTAAATTCATGTTTTTTAGTCAATAAATAGCTACTGTTTACGCATTAAGATAAACGACTTAATACATCATTAAGGTGTGCCATACACTTTTGACGTCCCAATACTTCAATCGTTTTTGCTAATTCAGGTCCATGTAAAGCACCACTAGTGGCAATACGAATTGGCATAAATAGTTGTTTTCCTTTGATGCCTGTTTCTTTTTGCACCTCTTTAATTAATGCTTTTATATTCTCTTGTGTATAATTTTCTAAATTTTCTAATTTTACCTTAAAACTCGTTAATACACTAGATACGGTATCTTCTGCAAGAACTTCTTTTGCCTCTTGTGATAAATGAAATTCATGCTCAAAGAAAATTTTTGATGCCTCAATAATATCAAATCCACAATGAAGCTGTTCATGATATAAGGCTACTACTTGTTTAGCATGCTCTAATTCCTCATCAGAAGGATTTTCTGGAATATAATTTGCACTTACTAAATGCGGCAAAGCAAGTTCGAAAACTTTTTCTAAAGGTGCTTTTTTCATATACACACTATTTACCCACGCTAATTTTTGTGCATCAAAAGCTGCAGGAGATTTACTTAATCTATTTTCATCAAATAATTGGACAAATTCTTCATGAGTGAAGATTTCTTCTTCTCCAATAGGTGACCAACCTAATAAACCAATAAAATTAAACATCGCTTCTGGCAAATACCCTAGCTCTTTATATTGTTCAATAAATTGTAAAATAGCACCATCTCGTTTAGACAATTTCTTTCCTGTTTCTGCATTAATAATTAATGTCATGTGTCCAAAAGTTGGTTTATCCCAACCAAAAGCATCATAAATCATTAACTGCTTAGGTGTGTTTGCAATATGCTCATCTCCACGTAATACATGTGTAATATCCATAAAATGATCATCGACAACAACTGCGAAATTATACGTTGGCATTCCATCACGTTTTAAAATTACAAAATCCCCACCAATACTGCTTGATTCAAAAGAAATTGTTCCTTTAACCATATCGCTGAATGTATACACTGTATTTTCTGGAACACGGAAACGCACTACTGGTTTTCTACCCTCTGATTCAAAAGCATCACGCTGTTCTTTTGTCAAATGAGCATGTGCTCCACTGTAATGTGGCATTTCGCCCCTTGCCATTTGAGCTTCTCTTTCAGCTTCTAATTCCTCTTCCGTACAATAACATAAATATGCTTTATCTTCCTTAATTAATTGCTCAATCAAAGGCATATAAATATGTAATCTCTCAGATTGACGATAAGGTCCGTATTTTGAATTTACTTTATCTGGACCTTCATCCCACTCAATACCTAACCATCTTAAATTATCTAACTGACTTTTCTCGCCATGTTCAATATTTCTTTTTTGATCAGTATCTTCAATACGAATAATAAACTCTCCACCATAATGTTTAGCGAATAAATAATTAAATAATGCTGTTCTTGTATTTCCTATATGCAAATGTCCTGTTGGACTAGGTGCATAACGTGCTCTAATTTTTTTAGTCATAATATCCTTCCTTATTTTATGTTTATACATAGTTTACCACAATTTTTATACTTTTTCTTTTATTTTTCGTTGTGTATGTGTCGGTTTAGCAAAAATCATACGCCCTGCTGCTGTTTGTAATGCACTTGTAATCACAACTTCAATAGTTTGATTCATATAATAATGTCCATCTTCTACAACTATCATCGTACCATCATCTAAATATGCCACACCTTGTTGCCGTTCTGTGCCGTCCTTAACAATTAATACATCCATTGTTTCCCCTGGCAAAACAACTGGTTTAATTGCATTAGCTAACTCATTAATATTTAAAACCGGTACATTTTGTAACGTACAAACTTTATTCAAATTATAATCATTTGTCATCACAAATCCATCTAACACTTTAGCTAATTTAACGAGTTTACTGTCTACTTCAACAATTTCCTCAAAATCTCCCTCATAGATTTCAACATGCGTTATTTCCAATTTTTGCAACTGACTTAATATATCAAGACCTCTACGCCCCTTAGCACGTTTTAAACCATCAGAAGAGTCTGCAATTAACTGTAATTCATGAACAACAAACAACGGAACAAGCAAAATCCCCTCAATAAATCCCGTTTTTGCAATATCATAAATACGTCCGTCAATAATAACACTCGTATCTAATATTTTATATTTACGTCCCTCATGCTCTCTACGTTCCAACATTTCAGTTTCAATTTGCTTTGGCTTTAACTGTTGAATAACCTTTTTCCATGTGTCTGGTCGTCTTGTCCCTACGCTAAACCCTAAATATCCGCACAAGGCAATTAAGACAACTGGTAAAATGTTAGAAATAATAGGAATATAAATGTAGTTAAATATTGAACTAAGCAAAGTGCCTATTACTAAACCTACAATCATACCAATACTGCCAAACAATAAAAATAATGGTGACTTATTATTCAAATACTTTTCAATAGATGAAATCGTACGTAAAATCTGTTTAGATAAAATAAGAGCAACAATAAAAGCAATAAATGCACCAATTAAACTATTGATAATATCATAGGTAAACCACTCGTCTTGCGTAAACGAAAAATGTTTCCATACAAATGGTAACCATAGAAACCCTAAACTTCCTCCTAAAACAACAGCAATACCTACAATAATCTGCTGAGTTTTTCGTTTAAACATGTCTATTTTTCCCTCCTTCTACTTAAAAATTAACTGCAAGGCATCTTTCAAGGTAGATACACCAATAACCTCTATACCTTTAAAAGATGTCATACCTTTTACATTATTTTTTGGAATAAATATCCTCTTAAATCCTAATTTATATGCCTCTTTTATTCTATCTTCAATATTTTGTACTCGCCTAATTTCACCAGTTAGCCCAATTTCACCAACAAAAGCATCACTTAAAGACGTTTCTTTCTCCCAATAACTTGAGGCTAAACTAACAGCCATGGCTAAATCAATAGCCGGTTCTTCCAATTTTACACCACCAGCCACTTTAAAATACGCATCTTGATTTTGTAACAACATACCTGTACGTTTCTCAAGAACTGCCATGATTAAAGCCACACGATTATAGTCCAATCCACTAGCTGTACGTCTAGCATTCCCAAAAGCTGTAGGTGTCATCAAACACTGAATTTCAACTAAAATTGGACGTGTTCCTTCAACTGATACAACAACTGCCGATCCATTTGCACCAGGAATACGTTCCTCTAAGAAAAATTCAGACGGATTTGTTATCTCTCTTAATCCTGTTTGATTCATTTCAAATACACCAATTTCATTTGTTGAACCAAACCTATTTTTTACAGCACGTAAAATCCTAAAACTTTGATGTTTCTCTCCCTCAAAATATAGCACCGTATCCACCATGTGCTCTAACATTCTAGGACCTGCAATCGTGCCCTCCTTTGTCACATGACCAACAATAAAAATAGCAATATTATTCGTTTTCGCTAATTGCATTAATGTTGCTGTATTTTCTCTAATTTGAGATACACTTCCTGCTACACCCGAACTTGCTTGTTCATGCACCATCGTTTGAATAGAATCAATAATGACATATTGAGGTTTTATCTCTTCAATAACTTGAATAATCGCCAACATGTTCGTTTCCGGATAGATGTAAAATTCACCATCTCTAATACCCAAACGTTCCGCACGCATTTTTATTTGACTAGCACTTTCTTCTCCTGAAACATACAATACTTTCTTTTTCAACTGGTGTAATTGCGCAGACACTTGTAATAAAAGCGTTGATTTTCCAATTCCTGGATCACCTCCAATTAATACAAGAGAACCTGAAACAATCCCTCCACCTAATACACGATCCAATTCGCTTAAATGCGTTTGTAGACGCTCTTCTTTTGTATAAGTAATATCCTTAATAGGAAGTGCTTTTGCTAATTGTCCAGAAAAATCTTTTCTCTGTGTTGTCGGTTTTTCTTTAGTTTGCACCGTCACCTCTTCTAAAGTAGACCAACTTTGGCAATTTGGACAACGTCCTAACCACTTATTTGATTCATATCCACACGCTTGACAACTGTATTTTGTCGTTATTTTCTTTCCCATACGCTTACTTTGATAAAGACTGTGTACCGGACGATCCAAATCCACCAGAACGTAAACTTGTCGTATCGTCATTATCCGCTTTTAAAAATGGTACAAAAATGCCTTGTCCTATCCGTTCTCCTTTTTTTATCACTTTATCCCTTAATCCAAAATTAGACAACTGAAAATAAATATGCCCCTCATTATCTGCATTATTATAATAATCCGCATCAACAACACCCACCCCGTTTGTTAACACTAAAAAATGTTTTAATGGATTACTTGAACGGTTTGTTAATTGTAAATATTCATCCTCTTGCATGTACGCCTTTATTCCAGTAGGCACTAATACAGGTTTTAATGCACTTTCCCACTCTTTAACCTCTTCAGTTTGCTGTGTTGATTGATGAAACCATTGTTTTAATTCTAAAGCAACATGTTTGAAAATAACTTTCCAAAAACTTGGTACAACACTATCTTCTGCTGCCTCAAAATCATACCCTGCAGATTGTTTTGTTGCTCTTTTTGGTAAATTTATCTCCTTATCTTCATACGCTTTTACAACTTGAAATCCTCTCTTCATCACTTTTCTCCTTACCATTATTCTCTGTTAATCATATCAAATTTTTTAACCATTTAAAAATATTCTCTATCTAAAATGAGAAAATGTCCTATTCTTTAATTTAACTGTATTTTATAGTCATTAAAAAATTAATTTAAATAATGAAATCGCTTGACATAAATATAAAAACAAATTATTATATGTATATACTTTTTAAAAGAAGTTTCCAATGTATCTACTATCTTGATGCCAAAATAAAAATTTAATTTAGGAGATATAATTATGAATAAACAAAATCTACTAAAAAAAATTATTCTTTTTAACGTAATTTATATTCTAACCTATCTTATCGTTGGATACGCTACTTCAGGCAAAGTGAATGTTGAATTTTTAATCATTAGCTGCATTGCCTATTATCTGATTTGCCTAGCCCTATACACTATACAGTTAAAAAAACATAAACAATAAGACTATGCAAAAAATATTAACAAACACACACGGCTTTAAATTAGGCACTTACCTCCTTAATTTAAAGCCGTTTTTTTATATTCACTTCATTTTTTAAAATTCAATTTTTTTGTCCAATTCCTTTTACCCAAGAATCTTAATCTAGCAATCATTTTTCTATAAACATCTCTTAAACATTTGCACCAAATAAAAAAAGAGTTATAATATTCTTTGAATACTTTACATTTTAAGGAGAAAACGGTGTTTATTAAACAAAAGAAAACAAATCGCTTGTCACATGTTGAAAGTCTTTCAAATAACGAACGCATGTTACAAGGAACAACTTGGCTATCCATTGGGTTGATGCTATCTAAAATTATCGGTGCACTGTACATTATCCCATGGGCTCGTATGATAGGAGAACATTTTCAACTGGCAAACAGCTTATACACTTTAGCCTACGTTCCTTATGCCCTATTTATTGATATTGGTACTGCAGGATTTCCTTTAGCTATTACAAAACAAATTTCACAACTAAATGCTAAAGGCGAATATAAAGCTAGTATTCATTTATTCAAAAACAGTTTAATCATTATGAGTATTTTAGGAGTAATATCTGCAGCCGTTTTTTATTTTTCTGCCGATTTATTATCTGCAGTTAGCGGTATCACTCCAACGCAATTTGTCAGTGATAATGTGCGTGTCTTACGCTCATTAGCTCCAGCTCTTTTAATTATTCCACCGATGAGCTTGCTACGTGGATTTTTCCAAGGATTTCAGCAAATGACTACACCAGCTTTGTCACAAATCATTGATCAATTTTCTCGTGTAGCCTACATGCTCATTATGACTTATTATGTCATTCATATTGCACACGGATCATTTATTGATGCAGTAGTACAGTCTACATTTGCTGCATTTATTGGAGCAAGTGTATCACTCATCTTTTTATTATTTGAACTTTATAAAGAACGACATTACATTTTTGAAAAAGTCAAGTTAGGAAAAAATACACTTTCTATTTCTATGAAAGACAGTTTTTTCATGGTTTTACAAGATTCTATTCCATTTGTACTAATTAGTTCTGGAACATCAATGATGTCATTTATCGATCAATTAACGTACCAACATGTTGTACAAAATTTTTCTAATTTTTCACAAAAACATATCTCGATTACTTATTCATGGTTTAGTGCCAATGCAACTAAATTAGTATCTATCGTAGGATCTTTAACAATGGCAGTCACATCTGCAACTATACCAACCATTTCAAGACTATATCATCAAGGAAATAAAAAAGAACTAGCCAAAGCGACCTCTGACAATTTACGCTTGTATGCATTTATTGTTATTCCTGCATCTATTGGATTATTTATAGTGTCTAATTCAATGTATCGTTTATTTTATTCCGATGCAAATGGTGGTCATATTCTCAAAACATTCGCTATCGGCTTAATTTTTACCGGTCTATTCAGTATGTTTATTAGTACCCTTCAAGGTATGGGAAAACACCATATTGCTATAAAATCCTTATCTATTTTACTCTTGTCAAAATTAACATTTAATCTTTTATTCATCATGTTATTCAAAGAGCAAGGTCCTGGATTTGCTAACATTGCATCCACTAGTTTAACACTTGTTTATTTATGGGACGAAGTGTACAAAGCAACACGTTTTAACCGAATTATTCTTATAAAGTATATGACTATTATTTTGCAATGCACAATTATTATGGCAATATCTTCAGTAATTGTATACTCTTTATGCAATAGTTTTTTGCCAGAATTTGGAGCTCTGCCAAATCTTATTAGAGTATTTCTTACTGCTATAGTAGGTGGTTTAGCTTATATTATCGCCTCCTTAAAATTAAAATTAGCTGATGCTATTATGCCAAAACAAGCAAAAAAATTACGAAGATTACTTCATTTATAACCACTTATATCACATCTTAAAATAGCATAACATCAAAGACAAATCATGTTGATGTTATGCTATTTATTATAAAAAAGTACTTTTCTCAATTCAAACGCTTACATTTTTTGCTTTTTTATGATATACTATAGTCATAGAATAATTCTATAAAATGACCTTATGAAAAGGAGAGTTGCTTATGTTAACATTTAATATTAGAGGAGAAAATATAGAAGTAACTGAAGCACTACGCTTATATACAGAAAAGAAAATTGGAAAATTAGAACGTTACTTCAGTCATATTCCAAATGTTGTTGCCCACGTTAACTTAAAGGTATATCCAGATAAAAACGCTAAAGTTGAAGTGACTATTCCGCTTCCATTTGTTGTATTACGTGCAGAAGAAACAACAAGCGATTTATATGGTAGTATAGATTTAGTTATTGACAAACTTGAAAGACAAATCAGAAAATATAAAACAAAAATTCAAAAAAAATATCGTGAACAAAATTTAATGTTTGATACACCTTTATCTACCCAACAACCTACCGAAATAGATTCTGACACTTTAGAAATTGCACGGATTAAACGTATTCCATTTAAACCAATGGATAGTGAAGAAGCTATTTTACAAATGAATTTATTAGGACACGATTTCTTTGCATATATTGATATTGAAACAGAAGATATGTGTGTTGTTTATCGCCGTAAAGATGGAAAATACGGATTAATTGAGGCTGATAGATAACATCAATATCATCATTTAACCACTGTGCCACTGGGTTTTTAGGAAAATCCAGTGGCGTATCTGTTTTATTTAGAGGTATACATCACTACAAAGCTAATCTGATTAATGTCAATAAAAATAAAAAACAAGTATACTAAAAACTAAGCATTATCTAAAGTGATATGTTTAAAACTCTCAAAAAATTTGAGAGAATCGCTCGCTTGCATGTTATTTTTTATGAATTTTTTGTACACCTTTTAAGTATACTTGACGTTAGATACTGATATATCATTTTCTAAAAAGGCATTGATACGTAAGCAATAGTACCACATTTTTACAGATACCTATAATTACAAGAAAATTTACTATAGTTTATATATAGGTATTTATGTGTTTTTTTTATAAAATGAATCTAATATAAAAACTTTTTTATATTAATATGTATACGTTTTCATAAATAAACTATTAAGGGAGGCTTTTTCATGAAAAGCAAACACAAAAAATATATTGCTATTAGTGTCATAACATTAACGGGTTTTTTAGCAAGCCCATCTACAAATCCGTTTCACTATGTTACTTTTGCACAAGAAACTTCTACAGAAACATCTTCTATATCTCACTATGAAAGAAACCCTGAATCAACAGCACTTTTTCCAAATACACTTTTAACATGGAGCGTATCTACTGATCCAAATGCAGTATTTAATATATCTAAAGTACCTCTAGCAAGCCGAGTTAACGGACCTAATACTAATGCCAATCAAAGTCAGGAAGCTAAAGTGTTATCTATTGCAATTGTCAATAAAAATACTTCTGGTACACCTTCTCAAGGTGGAAAAAATAAAGAAATTTATAATTTTACAAACTGGCAATACGTTGATACCTTAGTTGCATGGGCCGGTTCTGCTGGAGAAGGCATTATCGTTCCACCAAGTGGAGATATTACAGATGTGGCTCACCGTAATGGTGTACCAGTATTAGGAACGGTATTTTTTCCACCACGTGCATACGGTGGAAAATCTGACTGGGTTAGAGAATTTGTTCAAAAAGATGCCAACGGTAACTATGTTATGGCAGATAAGTTACTAGAAATGGCAGATGCTTATGGTTTTGATGGCTGGTTTATTAATCAAGAAACAGGCACCGATGCACAAACTGCATCAGAGTTAAAACAATTACTAATGTATTTACAACAACATAAAAAACCACATCAACAAATTGTATGGTATGATTCTATGCTTCCTTCAGGTGATGTATATTGGCAAGGTGAATTAAACACACGGAATAGTATGTACTTCCAAGATGGAGAACAACGTGTTTCTGATAAAATGTTCTTAGATTTTAGATGGACATCATCTACACTAGATAATTCAAAAAACATTGCTCGTGCATTAAATCGTAGTCCTTTTGAACTCTTTGCTGGTTTGGACGTTCAAGCAAATGGGATAAATTCATCTCGAAAACCTCATCATATTTTAGATAACAAAGGACAATTAAAAACATCAATCGGTCTGTATGTTCCCGACTGGACTTTACGTGACGGAGGAAAATACAACCTAGATGCTTATTGGGAAAATGAAAAAAAATTCTGGATTAATAATGCCGGAGATCCTCGTCAAGTCACTCAAAACAATTCAGACTGGGGAGGTATTTCAAATTACGTTGTTGAAAAAACACCAATTACGACTTTACCTTTCGTTACACAATTCAATGTTGGGAATGGTACACAAATGTTCCGCCAAGGAAAGTTAGTGCAAACAGGAGATTTTAACAACCGCAGTGTACAAGATATTTTACCAACTTACCGCTGGATTATTGATAATGGTAACGGGAATACCTTACAAGCATCATTTTCATATCAAGATGCTTTCAATGGTGGATCTTCTATCTTACTAACTGGAAATATGAATAAAGATATTTCTAGCTTTATAAAATTATATGCAACATCTATTAATCCAGACTCTTCAAGTGAGGCTTACCTCATTTCAAAAGGTGATCAAAAAGTAGAGTTAGTATTGAGCGTGGAAAATGCCGACAAACCAATCACATTAACAAGTCAACAAACGACAGCAGTAGGCGAAAATAATTGGAAAAAACATCAATTTTCTTTAAAAGACCTTGCTGGAAAAAAAGTAACTTCCATTGGAATAAATGTATACGGTGAAAATGGAAATCAATCCATTTACATTGGTGAATTAGGTATTGGAGATTTTAAAACTGAACAAGTTGTCAGTCCAGTAACTCAAGTAAATGTATTAGGAAAAACTGTTCATGATGACTTAACTGAAAGCGTGCGTCTATCTTGGCAATCTGCTGGAGAAAATACTACTGGATACTCCATTTATCGTCAAGATGAAAATGGACAAACATTTGTAGGAGAAACATCAAACACAGCCTTTACATTAATTGAGCAAAAACGTGGAAAACAAAATCCAACTTATATTATCGTTCCACGTGATAAAAATCATGTTGAGCACACAGATAAATCTTCAAGTACAACATACCAATTTGAAAAAATGAATACTCCAGAAATTAGTATTCATGCCAATAAAACATTTGTTAGAGCAGGTGAAGAAATTGTTTTAACAGCTAAAGCATCTCCATCTACTGAAAAAATTTCATGGCGTATCCCTGAAGCTGATATTATTTCAGAAAACGACCGTACTATTACAGTAAAATTTAAAAAAGCAGGTATATTTAGCGCTTTTGCAACTGCCGAAAATTTAGCTGGTCAATCTACTGATAAGAAAGAACAATACATTTCTGTTTATGACGATTCTAGTCAATTTTCTATAGAAAATTTAGCTTTATTGCCAAATGTTACAGCAAATGGTTCTGGTTTCACAAATAACAGTGAAAGTTATCGTTTTGCCTTTGACGATAAGTTGAATACAAAATGGTGTGATAACAGAAACGAACACCCGTACATGACTGTGGACTTAGGTTCTAAAAAAACAATCACAGGATTTGAGTTGCATCATGCCCAAGCAGGTGGAGAAAATTCTGAATGGAATACTAAAGATTATGATATTTTAGTCAGTGATGACGGACAAAATTGGACAACTGTTGTTGAACATCGCAATAATACAAAAGCTGTAACACAAGATTCTATCCCAAAAATAGAGGGTCGTTATGTCAAACTATTTATCCAAAAAGCCGAATTTACAGGAAATACTGCTCGTATTTATGAATTTAAAATTTTTGGCATTAACAAAACTAATGTCGAAGTATCTAAAAATGCAACATTAATCTCTAAATTAAGAGATTTACACCATGAAGCAAAAGAAGTTTTACCGAATGACTATACAAAAGAAAGCTTTGAGGCTTTAGAAGATGCCATAAAAAAGTCTAAAACGGTACTAGACAACGAAGCTACAACAGAAGCTGATGCTGTTCAAAATAGCATTAATCAACTTTCTGAAGCCTTAAAACAATTGACGTTAAAACCTAGTCCTGTTTATGAAACAAAAGGTATTAACGTAACATTAAATGAAGATAAAACTATGGCAACATTCAAAGACAATGATAACGATACATCTGTCTTTGTAAAAATCCCTGTTAGTATGCTACCAGATAACATTCAATCTCTAGTCGTCAAAAAACGTCCTACATCAACAATACATAATAAGATGAATAATCTTTTCGATACGTACGACATCTATTTTGTTGATGAACAAGGTATAGAGCAACCCTTGAAAAAATCTCAAACATCACAAGATCGCTCTGTTACATTAGAAAATACTAATGAAAAATTAGAAATTTTTATTCCTATCAACAAAGATAAAAAAGTGCTTAACACACACTTACTAAACTTAGACGGTACAGAAATTGTTAAAAATTTAGAATGGACGTTGAATACTGACAATCATATCATTATATCTACAAATGATTTTAGAACAATTGCTATTGAATTTGAAGAAGAAAAATCTACAGAAAATCCAATAGTAAAACCAAAAGATGAAGATTCTAACAATCCTTCTTCAAATCCAAAATCTAATACAGATACGACTACATCTACAACTTCTACATCTTCTACGACTAATTCTGATAGTCATAGCACATCTAGTCATCAAAGTAGTCAATCTGAACAAAAAAATAATAAAAACACTAAACCAGGGAAAAACAAAGAACTCCCTTACACTGGAAGTTCAAATAGTTTATTCACAGTATTTTTAGGCTTTATTATAAGTTTAAGTGGACTATTCGTTGCATTAAAACGCAAAAAATAACGATTTGCTCAAAATAAACTGAATGGCTTTACATAAAGGTTCTTTGTCTATAATATTGACGAAGAACCTTTATTTATCTATGTAAAATATCTCTCTATTACTGCATAACTTAAAAGATTGCTTCACTTTCAATTAGGTTAATAAATTCTTTTTAAATTTATTAATCCTACACAAAATACTTATAATCCTTACTTAAATATCATTCTATATCAAATAGATTATATGTTTAAATAGATAATATTAGACTTTAAAGGAATTGGGAAAAAGTTTTTAAATAAAAAACTGTGAGAAATCAACGTTTATAAACGAAGATTTTACGCAATTTTAAAATATTACGTCAGACAATACTTATTTTTTCTTAAAACATTTATTTATGATAGAAGCGTAATTAACAAACTTTTTAAAACAAAAAATAGCATAAAAATCAGATAATTACCTCATTTTTATGCTATTATATGTATTATTAATTAATATACGGCTTAAATATCGTCAAAAATTTCGTCGTCAGATACTACCGTTAAATCATCTTCAATTGATGGAGAATCAAAATCATCATCTGGATCTAACTCAGATAAATCAGATCGGTACTCAATTAATTCTTCGTCCATATCATCTAAATCGTCTGAATCAATATCATCATCTAAATCATCCATATCTTCTGGATCATCATTACTATAATCAACATCATCATCACTTGTGACAAACGCATTAATTTTCTTACGTTTCTTACGACGTGGCACATTATTTTCTTCTAAAGCGGATACTAACTCCTCATCAATCGAATCAATTGGATACCAAGAACGTAATCCCCAACGGTTATCACCTAATGAAATAAAACTCCCATCTGTATTTAATTCTGTATAGAAAATAGACATGCGTGCATCAAGTTCTTCTTCTGACAATTCTAAATACTCTTGCACAGCAACTAATAGGTCATTGAATTCCATGACATCTTTTTTTTCTTCTAAAATAGCATGTGCTACTTCAATCATTGATAATTCTTTTTTATTAAGACCATCAAACTTATTCAACATGTGACACAACCTTTCAAAAATTTCTTGTTTATCATATACCAAATAGCTTAGTTTTTCAATATATTAATAATTTTTTATGTAAGATATTAAATCTTTTTGACAAACTCAGATTTTAATTTCATGGCACCAAATCCATCAATCTTACAATCAATATTATGATCCCCTTCAACTAAACGTATATTTTTCACACGTGTGCCTTGTTTTAAATCTTTTGGTGCACCTTTTACTTTTAAGTCTTTAATAACTGTTACAGTATCACCATCTTGCAAAAGATTTCCATTTGCATCTTTTACAACTAAACCACTTTCCTGTTCTTGACTATCTGCTATACTCCATTCGTATGCACATTCTGGACAAACATACATACTTCCATCTTCGTATGTATAACTTGATTGGCATTTTGGGCAATTTGGTAAGTTTTCCATTATACTCTCCTTCAAAAACTTAATTGTATCATTTTATATCTTATCATATAACTATACTTGAAAGCTAGCATATTGATGTAGTCTTTTTATTTCTGCCTAATCTTATCCAATATGCCATTAAACATAAAAAAAGACTATCTTTTTATTTATAAAAATTTTGTTCACTATAAAGCGTTAACAACATTATATTAACAATATAGAAAACGTTTTTTAAATGTCAATCGAAAATGAAAATGTCCCAAAATGTGGGCCACTATAAGTGCAATGATTTTCAAAAAAATCATTGCACTTATAGGGCAAAATAATGTATGCTATTAAAGTATCAAGCAAGCTTGTTGTCTTGATACTCTTCAAGAGTTTTTCCAATACTCTTGAGATAGCGTTTGAAAGATGCCAGTTTCCACGGGTGTGATTGTGGTGGAACGTATTGGCGTCTTTCTTTTTTTATATTCTCACCCAAATCAAACACCGCTGAATGCTCTTCATGTGTTAACAAACAACGTGTGGCATAAATGTTGTCAGCGATATTCAAGAAAATATCCCCATTAAATGCTTCAATAACCAACGCTTTTGTGTG
>NZ_SPPB01000029.1 GCF_004570605.1 Granulicatella sp. WM01
GGTATAATGTACTTCAGACATGAAAATCTTCCTATCTATTTGGTTTGGCAACTTTAGTATAGCTGATTTTCATGTTTTTTTGTTTATTTTTATTTGTTGCACTTCATTTTACAACACGGGTTATTTTATTAAATAGCATCCCAAATGCTAAATCTTTTCATAAAAAATGGTTATGTATCTCTTATTTTTAAGATTTTTTAAGAAAATCTGCATTTTTTTCCTTACTGACATTAATTTACTGCATAAAACAAGGGACTGGGAAAAAACTAAAATTTTAGCCTTTCGATTAACATTTGAAAAGTGGAAAACAGCTTAGAACCAACGTTTCTGATGACGTCAGTATAAGCTATTTTTTATTTTGAAGATTTTTTCCCAGTCCCAAAACAAATGAAAAATATACATTATTTTTCATGATTTTTTTACCCTATTGAAAAATGAGGTTATAAGACTGAGAAAAAGTCAGTCTTGTCATTAAAAACAGAATAATTATTAACTTAATAAACGATGCGTTGATATTTATTCTGTATTTTTTACTAAAAGAACATAAAAAAATTTCAATCCAACAAACAAACTCATCACATGCACTTCATGATTAGTAGGAATATCAATGATTTGCAATAAAAGTGGAAAGATTTTTCCTAGTCTTAATTTAACCTGATACCAACTTAATTTATCAATAAGTTGAAATTGACTATTCTTTTTCATTTAATACAAACAATTCAATTGCTTTAGCAACACCGTCATTATCGTTAGAATCTGTATGGTATTTAGCAGTTTGTTTGACTAAATTAGTCCCATTTGCCATAGCTACACCCGTGCCTACATAAGCTAACATCTCAACATCATTATTTCCATCACCAAAAGCCATCATGTCACTTGAAGAAATATTCAATAATCGACTAAGTCTTGCTAATGCACTTGCCTTTGTTGTTCCTTTAGGCATCACTTCTAAAATATATGTTTGACTTCTTACAACACTAAACTGTTCTTCTAAAATTTTACGATAACATGCTTCAAATTCATCTAAATCTTTTGGATTGCCCATTAACATGGACTGGAACAACATATATTCTCCACTTATTGCCTTGTATAAAGGTAATAAACTCGGGTGTGTAAATACTAATTTAGCATCTTTTTTTACCCAATCATTTGGTTCCTCGTCAATTACATACATCGTATAATCATCATTAACAACAAGTTGAATAGGAAAATCATGTACAAGTTGTTGTAAATAAAGTATATTTTGTTTAGTCAGTTGAACCCAGTCAACTAACTCTAATTGGCTTCCACGATGAATGGAGCATCCATTATTAACAATGATAAAGTCATCGTCTTTTAATGGTAATTGCTCTAAATATGGCTTCACACCAAATAACGCTCTCCCAGTACACAACACTAAATCAATATTCTTATTAACAACTGTATTCAAGACATCAATATTTTTCTGGGAAATCTTATGTTGACTATTCAATAAAGTCCCGTCCATATCTATTGCGATTAGTTTTATCATACAATTTCTCCTTTTTTCATGTTAGGGGGGTGCAAATGGGGTTTAGGGGGTGCAAAGAATTATCCGTTAAGGAAAGAAATCTTCCTTATCACAAAACGTCTATCGCTATTAGATAAACCAACTAAAAATCCCTTACTACTTTCATCTCCAAAATTGCCACATTTAACAATTACATGCCACATCATTTTAATTTATTTAACTATATGAATCCCCATTTGATTTCCCAATGATTCATTGCTCCTATTATAACAAAAAAACACCATCCATTCCAATCAATCGATTGGATGATGGCGGTTAAACATTTATTTCTATATCGTTTTTAAATTTCACTTTGACTGCTTCCACACTCCAGGTTTAAATTTCTTCTGCTATGACGTGTGGTGTATCACACTTTATTTCACCTTTGTACTTTTGATTACACCTAAAAATGTATTGCTTATACTGACTGTTTGAATGCCAAACATGCCTACCATAACTAGCGTCACAACATCCACAGATGACTTTCCCAAAATAACTTTTTTCAGTTCGTCTTGTCGCTTGTTTCAATTCTTGCTGTACTAAGTCGAATGTATAACTATCAATAATCGCTTCGTGATTATTTTCAACATAGTATTGAGGTAATTCTCCTTCGTTCGATTTTCTAGTTTTAGTTAAAAAATCAGTAGTAAAGGACTTTTGCAATAAGGCGTCCCCTTTATATTTTTCATTTTGAAGCATTCGTTTAACCGTTGGAAAGCTCCATGTGCTTTTTCCAAATGGAGTGGGGATTCCCTTATTTGTTAAGTTCTTGGCAATCAGATTTGGAATATCTCCACACAAAAATCTACCGAATATGTATCGAACAATCTTTGCCTCATCTTCATCAATATCAAAACCAGCATCACTCTTTTTGAAACCCATCACCTGCGAATAACTGAAACTAACTTTGCCTTCTGCTGCAAGTCTCCGTTTTCCCCATGTGACATTTTAGGTAAATCTGCTTTATGGCTAATTGTCTTTGCCGATTCAATTGTTACAACTCGTTTACTCATGCTTTTCTCCTTTCTTTCTCAAGTGTAGATTTCTTTTGCCTTCACTTGTTGCACTTCATTGAACATTTCTTTGGAAATAATAGATTCATGAGCATCTTCGACTATATATCTAGGTCGTTCTCCAGTATTTAGGATTAACTTTCCTTTGTAGCCAACATGATAGGTTTTCTGTAATATTAATTGTCCAGTATAGACCTCCTGATTTAAAAACTTATGAATTGTACTGCGTGTAAAAGCATAGCCTTTTCTAGTTGTTTCTCCTTTATGATTTAATATTTTTGAAATTTGAGCAGGTGTTTTCCCATCTAAATATGATTTGAAAATGTGTTGGATGATCAATGATTCATGTTCATTGATGACATACCGTTCTAGCTTCTCATCCCAACGATAACCATACATGTTTTGAGATCGATAAGGCAAACCTTGTTCAAATCTTTCTTTTATTCTCCAACGAATATTCTCGCTTATTGACGTAGTCTCTTCTTGTGCTACTGAAGCTAAAAGTGTTATTAACAATTCACCGTCGGTTGTCATTGTATCAATGTTTTCTTTTTCAAAGCGAACAGCGATATTCCGTTGTTTTAATTGTCGTATAGTTTTAAGCAACTCTACCGTATTTCGTCCAAACCGAGAAATAGATTTTGTTAAAATCACATCTATCTCTCTATTTTTACAGTCTTGAATCAATCGCTGGTATTCTTTGCGATGATGTTTTGTTTGACAACTCACTCCTTTATCAATATACACACCTTTAAATTCCCAATCTGAATGTGATTGAATCAATTTGTTATAATAACTCACTTGATTAGATAGTGATTGTAATAAATCCAAATGGGAGACTCTAGCGTATGCTGCGACTCTAAGTTTTTTCTGTTCAAATATCTAAAACAAATCCAATCGTTAAACGGAGGACTTTCACCTAAGATGTGCGACATGCCCGTCGTACTGAAAAAAGCCATCAACAGTAAACTGTCAATGGCTTTAAAATATACTGACACATTTTAAAATTATTTTTTATTGGATAGTATATCTCTCCTAAAGTTATACAATATGCCTATAGCAGCCAAAATAATCAATACAGGTCTCACCCATGGATAATCATCAAAAATAGGCTTTGTCACATTAAAATTGTATACTAAAAGATAAACAAGTACCAATAGTGTACTAATTAGTATTGTTTTTAATATTGATTTTTTCATATCTTAATACACCTTCACTTCCATAATCCATGCATTTATACCAATAGTTAAATTATATTTTCCAGAATCAATGTTATTTGCTACTTGAGTAGCAACGTTATTCCATGTTGTAGAGTCTGCCCAAGAAATCACTCCAGTGATTATTCCTGCTATTGCTGCAGGAGTTCCTAATCCTGGAATAATTCCTATCCCTGCAGCTGCCATCGCCGACACTATTCCTGCATCACCGGCTGTCCCAGTAAATGCATTTGCTAACTTTCTAACATTTATCGCTGTATCTCTATTATGTGTTATAATTCTTTTTCCCCACCAATGTGATTCAACTGTCGCACCTACTTGTCTTAAAATTTGGATATGAATGTCTTGTACAGCTTCACGGTTTAATGATTCACTTTTTTCTTTATTAGCAATAACTAACCTAGTTTGTAACTTATTAAAATTATCAACACCTATCTTTTCTTTTAATTCATCCGGTTTAATAATTTGATATGATGTCATCGTTTCTACGATATGTTCATCAACTACTTTAATTAAATCTTGGTCTTTACAACTAATATCTTTAACAGCTATATTAGTACTTTCAGCATTTACTGTAACAGGTAGTATGCTATTCCCTACACAAAATGCCATCATCATCGCCGTTGTTATTTTAAAAATTGATTTTTTAATGGAATTTTTCTCCTTCAATTGATTAATTAAATACTTATATTAATTAAAGCAGAACATGTCTCCATTTTTATACCTAGATACATTAAATATTGTCATAATTTTTCTCCTCCCTTTTAATAACACGACATTTAATCTCTGTATCAGTCTTTCTGCAATATCATTATATTACAATTAAATATAAAACGCAATTAAAACGGTTACATCTTTTTATTTTCTCGTTTTCTTATAAATATGTCTAAAATCTATCAAATTCTCTTTGTCTTGCTACTTGACTATACTTCACGCCATCATTCGCTTTTTCTGTCCAAATATATAAAACAACTCCAATCGTTAATAGGTCAAGATCACTTATCGCAACTGATTCGCCAACTTTACTTATCTTTTTAATCCTGTTTTTTATCTGGTTTCAACTTACCGAAATTGAACTAAAGATACTGATCAAAAGTGAGAATAACATTTTTTAGAAGCTATTCTCACTTTTATCATACATCAGTTATTTTATTAACTTAAAGGTTATTCATGTAGCATTTCTAAAAATTCAGTAAAATTATCTGCAACAAATGTTACTTCTGAGGATGAGCTTACATCAATTTCATGATTCCAAAAAACAATACTCTTGTTGTTTAAAAAATCAAAACATAATAAATTACCAAATGGATCTTCCCCAAATGGAATTATACCTCTTCTCAATCGTCCTTCCAAATCTTCTAAGATTTCATAAACATTATCATACTCATTTTCATTAAAACTTATTAAATTATTAAAAACTTCATCGTTCCCTAATAAACAGAACTTATTAGGAACTGGATATCCACCATTATATTGTAATACTACATTCTTAAAATCTTCTGGAAAAATAATATCTAATATTCTCTCTGCTCTTTTTAATATATCATAATTTATTGAAGTATATTCTATCCATTTCATTTAATTAATTTCCTTTCCCCCAGATACTGTAACCACCAATATGACCTGTTTTCCTATGTATTTTTCTATCTACTAATTGCATTAATCCTTCATTTTGGTGATGATGCCATGTAAATCTTTTTGGAATTCCACCATTTTTGAATATTTCTATTTCTGTAGACGTAAATTGTGAGGCTAGATCCGAATTATTTAATATTTGGTTGTATAAGTCTTTACTTGCTCTATCAAAATGCGTTGCTCTTGATTTTAAATAATCTTCTGGTTGTAAATTCATTTCCCCTAAAACTTCAAAAATGGGGAAACCGTCGCTATCGAATGGAACTCCTGTAACAGGATGTACTTTATTGGCTAATTCTAAACGACCAGCAATATTCTTACCATCCATTCCTATCTTTCCACTCTTACCTATCACATCATCTATATGACTCTTACTTGCTTTAGCTATGTCATCAAGCTTATTAGTAATCTTACCAACCAGTTGAGAATCTGTTGATTTAAAAGCTCCACTAACTAATTGTGGCTCTACTCCTATGTTCAATCGGAAGTTTTGGGCTGCTTCACTCATCATATTATCAACTTTACTCAACCCTGATTTTAGCTTTTCTGTACCAGATATTAGCATATTGTGCAACTTTATATCAAATTGTTGGATGAGATTATCTCCATAAGTTTTAACGTTTTTCACAATCCCTTTAAAACTATCTATATTCTTAAGGCCTTGCTGAAATCCCTCTTTTACACTTTGCTTTATCGTTGCTTTTATCGCAACTGCTCCGCCAACTTTACTCACCTTTTTTAATTTAGACATATATTTGACACCAGGAATTAAGTCAATTAATGCAAAAGTTGCTCTTATTCCTCTTTCGGCTACATCTATCTCTCGCCCTGTTCCCCAGTCTTTTCCAGTTCCTACTGAGTACAGCTCTGCACTTGCTAACGTTACTCCTGCTACTGCTCCAGCTGGTGGACAAAAGAGTGTTAAAACAACAACACCTACCCCTAATGTAATATCTCTCCAAAATTCTTTGGCTTGTTTTTGTTCATTTAATGATTCATAGTGAAACGCACGTGTATGATGCATTGCCATGATATATTGGTCTTCACTCAACTTGTTTTCTTGATATTCCTTACTATTTTTGAATACCATGTAACTGGATTTTAAACTCGTTTTATAGGGACTATCCACTTTATAAAAATCTTCAATCGTAATAGTTTTTGGTGTTACCTCGTACGTTGTACTGTCTCCAAACTCATCAGTAATCGTATCTATTCGTTTAAATCCTATCGTATTACTAGTGCTATATTTCGTAATGGTTAAGGCTTCTAATCGCTCTCCGATTTTATCCATTGCCTCATAGAAAGGGTGATCTATTTTATCGTTAATATATTTATCCACATTTCTAGCATAATTTCCCAAGCTACTAAGTTGTGCTTGTACCGTACGTACAATGACTTGATCATCATGATAATAATATGATACCACACCATCTGAATCTTTTTCATTGATTAGTCGTTTCACTTTTTCTGATATTTTGACTAAGTCTGTTATTCTTTTTTCAAAACTTGTGACACTTGACGTATGTCCAGAAGAATATCCTGAAAAATGCCCCGTTGTATAATAATTAGGACTATAATACCCTGTTGATGAAACACCAGATAAGCTACTAATGGCATTGTACATTTTGGACCACTTATCTTTATCTAATTCAACATCTTTCGTCATTCATTATCACCTCCTGACAATCTATCTAAATTTTTAGACAATTGACTATCTGGTGTTAAACTCTCATAAAAACTTTTCGCCAGTTCTCTATCTTGTTCAATCCAATATTGTACCAATTTGAACACTTCACTGTTTGCTCGACTATAAAGATCGCCAATTTCATTGACTTTATTTAACATTTTACCATAATGATCTAATGTTTTTTGTGCTTCTCCACCTTCATAGTATTTTGTTTCAGAGAGTTCTTTTAGTTTTTGAGCTAAATCCACATGAAAAGAGACTTCTATTGTTGTCATGAAACGCATAATGTCATGCATCTCATCAACATTCATCACGATTTCTTTACTATTTATGTCACTGCCTCCACCGTCATTCACTGCTGCAATGTGACTATGTATCATTCAACAAATTCCCCCTCTTTAAATGGAATATTTAGCCATGTATATAACTGTTCTAAAAAGTAATACTGACTATATCTCTTCAACTGTTCTTCTCTTACGTCATATCCCAAAAGTTGAGCAACATTATAGTCCATAAAGCTAAATAAAAAATAAAACTTTTTACTCAATATTATCACTTAGTTACTATAAATTATTTTCTTTAACTTTTTCAAACCACTTGTCAAATTCGTCCACTGGATCCAATAATAATGCATTATCTTTTTTATAGCGCCCTTCATAACTATATTTTGCATCCAAACTATTTTTTTTAGCATCGTAAATTATCCACATCTCTGTTGGGTGTTCTTTGCCATATTCCTTATACAAAGAAACTATTTTTTCTATATCATCTATACCATATTCTAACATAGAAAATTCTCTTTCATCTGAATTATCAATCCTATTTTCTTTTGATAAATTATTATTTATCTCATGTCTATAGACATATTTATTATTTATTTTATAAAACACATCAAATCTATATAGTTCATCTGCAATACAATATATATATATATTATCAGCTTGATTATTCACAAATTCCATGGATAATGAAACCATACTTATTTGTAATTCCATAAATTTATCTTCAAAAATTTTCATTGTATTTGTATCTCCTATCTTAAATTAACATTTGGAATTTTTTCTAAATATTTTTTTCCATCAATCTTATATTTAACCTCAAAGCTAATTGGTCTCCTAGAAATGCCTTCATAATTTATTTTTATATCTACCTCTACTTTTTTTGGAGGCATTGATTCTAATGCATTTTTCCACTGTCTTTCAATACGTCGATATTCTTTTAAATTAACATCTCTGGCTTGCGAAACAAGATTATCTAGTTCTGGAGAACCACCAAATAAATCTCCAAAAATATGACCTGCATGATCACCTTCTAATTTATCAAATGTTTTAGGATTATGTTTTAATCTACCTTCATGGAGTTTTAACTGTAAGTCTTCAGCATATGCACGTTCAACACGTCCAATATCGTCTGTTTTATATAGATAACTATGCTCTCCTACTTCATAAATTATATTTGGTTTTAACATTTCGTCATTCATATGACTACCATTTTTTACTATTTCATCACTAATAGCTCCCCAGGACTTAGGTAAAACTAACTTCTCACTACGCCCACTCTTCCCTACAACATCATCTATATGGCTTTTACTTGCTTTGGCGATATCATCAAGTTTATTAGTAATCTTGCTAACTAATTGAGAGTCTGTTGATTTAAAAGCTCCACTAATTAATTGTGGCTCTACGCCTATGTTCAATCAGAAGTTTTGAGCTGCTTCACTCATCATATTATCAACTTTACTCAACCCTGATTTTAGCTTTTCTGTACCAGATATTACCATATTATGCAACTTTATATCAAGTTGTTTCAGTACGTTATCTCTATAAGTTTTAACGTTTTTCACAAGACCTTTAAAACTATCTATATTCTTAATTCCTTGTTGAAATCCCTCTTTTAAACTTTGCTTTATCGTTGCTTTTATCGCAACAGCTCCACCTACTTTTCCTGCTTTAGATAATGAATGCATATATTTAACACCGGGAATAATATCTATCACCGCAAAAATGCCTCTAACGCCTCTTTCTGTTGCATCTAACTCTCGCCCTGTTCCCCAGTCTTTTCCAGTTCCTACTGAGTACATCTCTGCACTTGCTAACGTCACTCCTGCTACTGCTCCAGCTGGTGGACAAAAGAGTGTTAAAACAACAACTCCTGTCCCCAATATAATATCTCTCCAAAATTCTTTGGCTTGTTTTTGTTCATTTAATGATTCATAGTGAAACGCACGTGTATGATGCATTGCCATGATATATTGGTCTTCACTCAACTTGTTTTCTTGATATTCCTTACTATTTTTGAATACCATGTAACTGGATTTTAAACTCGTTTTATAGGGACTATCCACTTTATAAAAATCTTCAATCGTAATAGTTTTTGGTGTTACCTCGTAAGTTGTACTGTCTCCAAACTCATCAGTAATCGTATCTGTTCGTTTGAATCCTATCGTATTACTAGTGCTATATTTCGTAATGGTTAAGGCTTCTAATCGCTCTCCGATTTTATCCATTGCCTCATAGAAAGGGTGATCTATTTTATCGTTAATATATTTATCCACATTTCTAACATAATTTCCCAAGCTACTAAGTTGTGCTTGTACCGTACGTACAATGACTTGATCATCATGATAATAATATGATACCACACCATCTGAATCTTTTTCATTGATTAGTCGTTTCACTTTTTCTGATATTTTGACTAAGTCTGATATTCTCTTTTCAAAACTTGTGACACTTGACGTATGTCCAGAAGAATATCCTGAAAAATGCCCCGTTGTATAATAATTAGGACTATAATACCCTGTTGATGAAACACCAGATAAGCTACTAATGGCATTGTGCATTTTGGACCACTTATCTTTATCTAATTCAACATCTTTCGTCATTCATTATCACCTCCTGACAATCTATCTAAATTTTTAGACAATTGACTATCTGGTGTTAAACTCTCATAAAAACTTTTCGCCAGTTCTCTATCTTGTTCAATCCAATGTTGTACCAATTTGAACACTTCACTGTTTGCTCGACTATAAAGATCGCCAATTTCATTGACTTTATTTAACATTTTACCATAATGATCTAATGTTTTTTGTGCTTCTCCACCTTCATAATACTTCAGTTCAGATAACTCTTTTAACTTTTGAGCTAGATCCACATGAAAGGAGACTTCTATTGTTGTCATGAAACGCATAATATCATGCATCTCATCAACATTCATCACAATCTCTTTACTGCTTCCACCGTCATTCACTGCTACAATGTGACTATGTATCATTCAACAAATTCCTCCTCTTTAAATGGGATATTAAGCCATGTATATAACTGTTCTAAAAAGTAATACTGACTATATCTCTTCAACTGTTCTTCTCTTACGTCATATCCCAAAAGCTTATCCTCATCTTCTACAAATAATAATTGCTTATACAAGGTTTCTTTTGAATGAGTGTCTATCATATCTGACAATGGATAATACTGTACAACAATTGTGTTATCAGATAAAAACAGTTCTTCATAGGATTTTGTCATTTGAAGTGGTAATGTTAAAAAACGTTGCTCTTCTTCATTTGGTTCCCTAAGCATAACAGGTAATTTTTCTTGCAATAAGGCCAACACACTCATCTGTGATATTTTCAATAATTGGTACCCTTCTTGCGTATCCACAATAACAATAGCCATCTCTATATCATGACTATTCATCATGTAAACATTATTAATAATAGTCAGTGATTTCCCCACACTATACTCTCTTAATATTTCTACAATCACAAATCCTGCTTGAGTCAGTTCACCTTGTTCATTGACAAATCCTTTTTCTTCAAGATGATTTTTAGCTTCTTTCCATGCATCTTCTGAGGAAATAGTTAAATCATCTCTTGTTGGTAACCCCATTAATAGCTGTCCATCCAACACATCCAACAAAAAATACAATTCATATATTGAAAAATAATCTACTCTTTCCATACTATAACCCTTTAATTGATGCAACTTCAGAAGAATCATTATAGTCATCAATCGTTTTTCTCAAGTTTTGAATAACCTTTTCATGCTCTTTCATAATTTCAATTAATTCTTTATGATATTGATAAATCAATTCTAAATAAGCTGTAAAGGATTCTTTTGTTTTCCCGCTCCACGATGCAGAAGCAAGATATTTTTTTAAAGAGTAAACAGTCTGCTCAGAATGGGCTAATTCTTTATTGATATCTTGAGAAAGAGTAATTGCTCTATCAAGTTCAAAAGCTTTGATTTTTATATCTGCCATATTATCTATCCCCTTCTATTTAACCGTTCTTTAAGTTCTCTTTGTCTTTTTTCTCGCTCACGTCTTTCTTGTTCTTCACGTTCTCTTTGTTCTTGTATAGCTAAATGTTCATAATGTTTATATCTTTGATAGGCTGAATCTACTGCACGAGATAATTTTTTGATATCCACAGCCTGCCCTGATTTTAATTCTTCCACTTTTCGATGAACATTTAGCTCACTTGTACTAAAAACATCTTCTGGAATAAACGAAGTCATCATACTTGGTCTATCATTGGTATAACGATTAACACTTTCTTCTAACATATTTAACTGTTTAGTAAATTGAGTTAAACAATCATTTAGTTCATAATACAGTGCTTTATATTTTTCTCTCTTTTTTTCAGTGGGTGTGCCAAACCATTCTTCAAACATTATCACGTTACTCCTTTCTATAATTCTAACAATTGTACGAATTCATAGTATTCAGGTTTCAAAATATACCCTTGATTTTGTTTTAATGTTGGCTCATTTGTCATATAAGGATAGCGTGTATGATTTTGATCACTGATTCTAACCCCTAAAAACACTTGTTCAACGAGTTGAAGGCTCAGTTTTACATACGTATCATATGTATTATTCACAAGATCTTGATAACTTCCCACAAAGACGGGTGTGACGCCATATTTAGGTCCTTCGACAACCAACAATTTAAAATCTTCTTCACTGAGTTCTGCTATTCTTGCTACATGTGCTATATCTGGAATAACTATTAACCATTTAGCATAAGTTTCATGTGGGTGTGCCAATCGTTTTTTCAAATCTTCAACAATCGTTTTCACAACATTTTCAATGTCTAAACTAGCTGTAAATTTCTGAACACCTTCAAATAATTGATTGGATAATCTCTGATTAGAATCTAAAATTACCGCATTATAATAGTGATGTAATCTGTCAACATGATACGCTAATAATCTATAATAGTGAGTAATGAACCCAGGATTTTCTGCCGCCATCAAAAAGGCTTTATTTAATGTAAATAATGCTGGTTCTACTTTTTCTCTATCTAACCCAAATACAAAATTTGATGTAGAAAACTCAGGTTCCAACACATCAAGTGTCACCTTCTCTGGCAACATTGGAATGTTCTCTGGTAATTTGCCTTGGTATGCCTGTGTCATTACTTGTGCTTCACGTTTTACAGCTTCAATATACTCACTATAATTGTCACTGTTATACGCTAAAGCAATTTGGAATTGAATAATACTCCCCTCTAATTTTGTTATCGCACGTCCTTTAATCTCATCCAGTGCAATATTCGAACGACCAACTATACCTGACAAATCACTATTATCAAATAAGAATAGGGAGATTTTCGTTTTAAAGTTTGACTGCAACTGTAAACGCATCGCATTCAATCGGGAAAGTGTTACCATTAAATAAATCCCTAATGATGCTCCATCTCGGGCAATCACATTTAAAACATCGTAAAAAGAATCCGCAAATGGCATATCTGGTACACTATCAAATCCATCAATGGCAATAAAAACCGTTGGAAAACTCTCACTTGATAACTGATTATACTGTTTTAAATTCGTTGTTTTCAATTTGGCTAAGGCTTGTTTACGGTCTTTAACCATTTGACTTAAACGACGCAATGATTTCATAATTTTTTCGCTCTCATCCATCGTAAAGTAATCAGCCACATGTGGAAATTCGGTTAAGGAAATTAATCCACTTGCCCCAAAGTCATATAAATAAAAATGCGATTGTTCAGGTGTTTGCTTACGCATCACATCAACTGCTAACGTCTGTATAAAGGTTGATTTCCCAAATCCTGGACTAGATACCAATAAAATATGCCCTGTCTGTTCCATATTAAAATATAGAGGGGATTGTTCTTGTTTTTCTGGAATATCTTGATAACCCACTAAAATAGTTAAGTCATTTGTAGTGTTCCAATACTCTTTAAATGACACAGACTGTAAGTCTTTGGCATATACCTTGTCTTTAAGTGGTGGTAACCATGGGCTCGCCACTTTTGGTATATTTAGTTGTTTAAAGACATCATGGGCATTTTCTACAATCGCATCTAATTCTGTTGGTACTGATTTAACATCTTTTTGTTTATCCAATCCACTCAAGTCTCTATTGATTGGTGCATATTGACCATTATCTGTAATTTCATAGATAATGATATTCTTTTGATTATGATGTTTCCCATCTGGATTATAATCTGCTCCTGACCAGGCACTTTGGAACAATTCATAAATTTCATTATTCCCTACTTGTAAATATGCTCGCCCTGTTTGCGTAATTTCTGCTGCATCAGGGGTTTTAATCACTTCTCTTGAATCAGCAACATCTTGTACTTTTAATGCAATTTTAAACTTAGAGTTCGACCAAATTTGATCGTTCACGACACCACTTGGTTTTTGTGTAGCTAAAATGAGTTTAACACCAAGTGAACGACCAATACGAGCCGTTGATACTAATTCATCCATAAACTCCGGTTGATTGGTTTTTAATTCAGCAAATTCATCACTAATAATAAGTAAATGTGGCAATGGCTCGCTTACCTTACCTTCTTTAAACAACTTCATATATTGATTAATATGATTCACATCGTTTTCTAGGAAAATGCGCTGGCGTTTTTTGAGTTCTGCTTGGATTGACACTAATGCACGATGGGCTTGATTGCCATCTAAGTTTGTAATCGTTCCAACCACATGTGGTAAATCAGCAAATAAATTCGCCATTCCCCCACCTTTATAGTCAATAAGTAGAAACGCCACTTCGTAAGGATGATAATTGACAGCTAGTGATAAAATATACGATTGCACTAACTCCGATTTCCCCGAGCCTGTTGTCCCTGCAATCAAACCGTGTGGACCATGCGCTTTTTCATGTAAATTCAAATATAAAATATCATCTCGTCCTCGAACGCCTAAAGGCACCGCCATGGTTTGATAGGTTTCATTCTCAGACCAACGTTTCAGTAAATGTAATTCATCAACACGCTCCACACCGTACATTTCTAAAAATGTAATACTCTCTGGAATGGCATTTCGCAAAGTTTGAACATGAGTAATGCCTGCCATATGACGTGCAAACAACTCTTTTTCATATTTTGAAATGGCAGGTAATGGTATAAAGGGTTGATTGAGATACACACCTTCTTGAAGGATTAATTTAGCTTTTTTATCTCCACGATAATCTACAACCGTTTGAACATGTTCAGGCAAACTTTCAATCACTTCTTCTACAAAAACATAATAAATACCTAAATGTGTTAAGTCTTCATTAATGTATTCAATAATATTATGATCCAATAACAAACTTAAATCTGTAATAAAGAGAATATAACTTGGTGCATACTTTTTCTCATTATTTTTATCTTGTTCACTATTTAATTTTCTCTCTTTAATTATTTGATATAAAGAGGTCAACAATTGATCACGAGTACGTTGATTATAAATAAAACCTCTACTATTAAAGGCTTTTATTTTTGTATGTGGTAACCAACGGCTCCATTGCCAAATGCCCAGCTCTTCCTCCCTAAATATTGGCATAAATTGAACATCGTGATAACTATGAAACGCAGCGATTTGTATCATTAATTGTTGGACTTGCTCAACAACTAGTTTACGGTTACCAATATAACCGATAGGACGATTAACAACATTTGTAATAGGCACATTGTCAATCATTCGGTAATAAGATAATAACTCTTGTACTTTTTGCTTTACTTCTTGATGATATTCCGTTAATTCCGAATCGGTATAGTCAATTTGAAAACTAGCAGACACTTCGCCTAGTCCTAAACGATAGGTTAGAAAATCAAAATGATGTGGTGTCTTTTCATACAAACGTCTATCTACTTTTTGAGCCATACCAAGAATATCTATCATTGAAGGATAATGATACTCAAGTGAATGCTCCTGTTCTTGTTTATAGGCTGCTAATTCAGTGTACTTATTATCTAAGTAATTCAGATAATCTTTTTGTTTTTGAACCTGTTTTGCAGCATGTGTTTTCTTATCTGACAAATACGAATGGATAGATGTTCCAATGGTAATGAGCGACATACCCATCATCATGATAATCATTGGTCCACTTCTAAAAAAGAAATAACTCGCACCTGTAAATGCCATCATAGCCACAGGTGTTAATAATAATTTTAAAAGTGACTGTTTGTTTAATTCATCATGGGTAGGAGCTGATGCAATGGTAACCTTCCCCTCGGGTGCACGTAAAATAATACGTGGCGAGCGATGAAATTCTTTCCCTCTATCATCTTCTTTTGGTAAAATAGACGGCACTAATGTTGTTTCAATCTCAAACAGTGTACTAACCGACATAACTTTATTTTGAATTGACAATACAATCCCCTCAGCAAACACAATGACATCATTATCTTGAATCGTTAAAGTTCCACTTTTTTTCTTGCCATTTAAGAAATAATGTGTCGTACTCGTAAATAACACGTCATCGTCCTTAAATACGAAAACAGATTCTATTAAGCTATCTATAACTTTAATGTGTGCAGTATCGTCTGAAGATAAATATAATGTATTATCTGATATTAAAAAATGTTGTGCAGCTTTTAATACTAACAAGCAAACGCTCACTTCATTGGATAAAATAATATCATATCTACCGATACCATAATGTTTATTTTCAAAAATGACACTATCTTCTTCAACTTGTAACGTACGTTCGTCTATTGGTAAAATAATGTCAGCCGTTTTTTCTTTTCCTAATGTATAAATCGTATGAGAATATAGCGGATAGGTTTCATTATTGTGAATTAAATAAATTGCCATCTCCTTTCCCTCCTATTGATCATTTGGTGTTGTTGTACTACTATTCGTATTTTGATTTGTTTCAGGAACGCCTTGTTTTGTTCCATTAGTAGGTGGTGTTAAATACTTTTTCTTCAACTCATCGAGTTTTGACTTATAATTATTGATGGCTTCTGTTCGCTCCTCTGATTTCAAATTAGGATCACGTTGAATGTCATCAATTTTTTTCGTCATGCCATACATTAATAATTGTGGGTCATCTAAATAGCTGGCAATATCAATTGCTTCATCTATTTTAGATTGCCCAATCAATACCCAATAACGTAAATAATCTTCATTAGATTGGGTAGAAATTCGGCTCAATTCTTGCTTTTGTGCTTCGCTCAATGGTTCACTCATAATAACTGAATAGGCCACAATATATTTATCATCTTGACTTAATGATCTACTATCTTTTGTTCTCACTGTTGTTAGCACTTTAGAATAGTCTTTTTGAATAAACGCTAAGCGTATATCAGCAATAGCAGTTTGGTTAGGTAGGGCAAATAGTAATAAGTATACTATACCTATCAATAATATACTCGTTAGTACTGAAGTAGCAATTGTTGTTATTTTCCACCCAGATAGTACCGTTTTTTTGACTTTAATATAGTGTTCTTGATTAATTTCTTTTTCTGATACATACTTATCTTGTAATAATTGCAAAACATCTGATACACTTTGTGCTTTAATGACTGATTCACACAATAAATCCCCCTTATAAAAGGGTAATTTACCATTAATTAACGCATTATAATCTACTTTTAAGTCTAACAGTGACACAATCATTGCTTGATAAGTTGTTAAAAATTTTTCCTCTTGAACACTTTCATAAGGCACCACTTGTCCTCTAATACCACGATACGTTAATTTTGGTAAACCATTCACTGTAAATACAATATGTTCCGGAGCAAATTTATAGGTATATTTATCATTTTTTAAAGCATCATATAAATGCCCACAATTCATTAAATGACGCACTCTATCTTCCAAAGTCATCATTGTAACAGTTTGCCAATCATACATTTCATCATCTACTTGTGCGTTTAAAGTAACGACATCTTCTTTAATTGTCAGCGTTTCATCAATAAAAGAAGGATGTTGGGCTTGTAATAAAGCATAGGCTACTGCTTTATTTCCTTTAATATCTTCTAATAATAATTCTCTTGTGATGTTCTTTTTTTCCATGACTTTCCTCACCTATATCGTTTCTAACGTTAATAACATACCGTCTTTTACAACGTCTAATAGACTTGTACTGCCCCACTTCCTTTTACTCGAGCAGTTGGATTAAGAATTAGCATATCTATTGCGTAAGATTCTAAAACTATCTGTATCATTTCTTTTAATGTCATTGTGCTAGGAATTCGTAGGTCTAACTGCTTGCCACACACCAAGCCTAAATCTAAAGTAATATTGATATAATGTTCCACTACTTATGTTGTCCTTTCTTAGAAATAATTACTTGAATAATAGAATACCCCATAATAACCACAGCTATTAAAAGACTTACTATCATAGACAATGAAAACTCTGAAGTAACTGAATTTAAAACAATATGAGCGTTATCCGTTCTTGTCATATTCGTTTGCCCATTAAACAACGTTGCTGTATAGGTATCAACAAGCCGTTGAGAAGAACGTACGTTGATAAACAAACTATTTTTATCCTGTCGTTCTTCTAACTTTTCTTTATCTTGTTGTTGATGAATGCTAGTTGTTGTTTCTAAACGGAACAATGCAGATAAATCATTTTCTTGTTCAATATAATGAATCCCTTTTGATTGTTGTGTGGGTTGAATATTTGTATTAATTTTCAATGCCCCATCTTCTGCAGCATTAACTTTTGACACTAATAGGAAGAACGATAGACAGAAAATTAAACTACTATAACCTACTATCTTCTTCATAAATTTTCCTTACCCTTCACTTGATTCTGTTTTAATTGTTCGATAAATAAATCCATTTATTAAACCAAATATAATACTTAACGCAATCAATACCACTAACAGTATTCCACCACTATTTGTTTGATTAATATAGGCTCCTATACTATTTTCTACATAAGTCAATGGTGATACTGAAGTTAAGAAACTTGATGCATTCACATAATACGTATCAAGCAATTGTGTTGCCGTAATCATATAAAGTAAAAGTAGTCCTATTGCGATTAAGAAGCCAAGACTTTTTACTTTTGACAACAAGAGATTTAAACCATAAGTGAATGTTAAAACCATTGCGACAATAATGACACTAAATAATGCACCTTGTCCCCATGCCATGCTCAATTTATAAGCAGCTACCATTCCCATGAATAATCCAGCTAATCCACCCAAACCTGTTAAAAACAATAGTGATTGGATTGCATTTTTCCAATCCACACGTTTTAATACGTTTAAGCGTTTTTGTAATGCCGCAATATCTGCATGTTGTAATAGGTAAGCAATAGATAGTGACACTAAATAACCAATTAAGACAATCAATAATCCGGAACGACTATCTTGTCTTGTTGTTTCCGCTTTAGGCTGTATTATCCCAAGAACACCTTGAATTTTAGAGGCTTCTACTGGATTAGATAAGTATTCATACACTGCTTCGTTGGTTCGATTTCCTGTTTTCGTATTTTTTAATACCGTTGAAAATCCTTTTAAGAATTCTTGATTAGATGTGTATTTTTCACTCATGACATGTTGCAAATCAGCCACTCTATCAGACAAGTCTTCGCCTTCTTTTTCTAGAGTAGACACATCATGCGATAATTTATCAAGTGTAGAGTGAATGGATTTAGACACCTCTTGATTAGCTTTCGTATTATCCATCAACGTACGACTTGATGCCATTAATTGCATCAAATCTTTATTCATATCCATTGATACAGTCACTAAGTCCGTATTGTCTTCTGCTTTGTATTCTGTAAACACTGGTTTTTCTTGTAATGTTTTCTGAATTTTCTCAGCTTCATCTAAAATAGCTTGTAATTGTGTAGAAGAATCTGATGTACTTTTACGTAATTCATCCAATTTAGTATTTAAATCTGTCGCATTTAATGCCAACGCTTCAAATTGTTTTAACTGTTCATCTGATACTTTTAAATCTTTTTTCAATGTTGTTATCGTTGCATCTTTAATTAAAGCAGTAATAATAGATTTTAAATGATCAACATCAGTTTGTTTAAATAAAGATGAACTTGGCGCTTCTTCAAATGCGTGATGTAAATCAATATCATAAAAGGCTTTAGCTAAAGCTGCTATTTCTAGGTAATGTTTCATATCTTGATAAAATGATTGAGCTTCCTCATACGGTTGATACGCAGATAAATTAGAGACATTATTCATCTGTGTATACACTCTTGTAATCACTTTTGGTTTTGTTTTGTCTTTGATGATGGTTAGTGTCCGTGCTTGCCCAGATACCATATCATGACTATTGTCAGTGCTTGGGTGTTCTGTACGTGTTTCAGTTGTTGTTTCGCCTGTAATGGTCTCTAATTGTTCTTCTGTTGTAACCTCTACTTTGACTTGGACCACATCAAATAGGCTAAGGGAATCATCGTGAAGTGGTGTTAACTTATAATGTATCTTTATATCCTTTGCATGAGCATCTTTAACCTCTAACCTATATGTCACATCATCAATTTTAGTTTGACCATACCCCTCTACATGTAATAGATACTCAGATGGTACAGTTACTCTAATGTCTTTAACCGTTCCTTCAATCTCACTAATATTTAAGGTTCTAGACTGCTCTAGGTTAGTCATTGCTGAGTGTTTCAATTGTTTCATATACTGACTGATATGCGTTTCTTTATGAGTAGTCACTGGACTTTTTTTATTCTCTGTTGTATACCAACTTATAAATGCATTGATATTTTTTAAATAGTGTGTATCTTGTTTAGATAAACCTAACTGCTCCAACGTGTCATTATCATAAAACACACCATAATATAACGCACTATCTAACTTAGACAACAGTGTTTCTCTAATCTGTTTAATATACCGACCAAGTGTCATTTGTATTTGTTGCGCCTCTTCAGACACACCTGATGTATTATTCAACGACTCTTCAATAGCTTGACTTATCTTAGTATGATACTGTTCCAGTGTTGTGTCAATTTGATCATTGAGTGTTTTTAATGCTGCAATAAGTGTGGTTAACTCTTTATTAAACTTATCTCCTTTTTCTGCATTTTCCCTCCAAATACGTGGTTCTCTAAAATTCTCATTGAAATATGTCTGTAATGTCTTAAGGGATTCTAATTGTTGGTGTACAGTTAATTGAGATACAGATTCATCATATTGAGCAAGACCGTTTCCTTTTTCATCAATTGCGTGTCTCCAAGCCTCTTGAAGCACCTTAACTTTATCAATTTCTGTCTCATAAGTTTTGTCTATGTTAACGATTGAAGTGAAAGCATCATTGCTTTGATTTAACTCTTTATCAAATAAAGAATATTGACTTAATAAATCATGTGGTGTAGTTGATAACCCCTTAAAACGCGTGGAATAACTGGTTAGTGTATTTGATAAATTTGATTGATAACTATTTAATGCCTCCCCTTCATTTGAAATCACATCATACATCTGTGTTTGCGCTGTTTGTAAATTACCAATAATACTCAAAAAATAGATATTTACTAAATTTTTATTGAATACACTCTTGAAATTCAAAACCGCTTCTTCTGCTTGCTTCACAACTAACGGTTTATCAGATTTAATGTGATATTGAAAAACTGCTTTAGTAGGATTGCTCGATTCCAAAGCTAAACTATCCTCAGAAAACTTACTTGGCAAAATAATCATTAATTGATACGTCTGATTATCTAATCCCCTTTCTGCAATGGCACGTGACACTTCTTCAATCACATACTCTGACTGATTAGAAAATGCGGTCAATAACGTTTTTGCCATATTTACAGTTTCACCATTATACACAGTTCCACTATCCTCATTAACGACTGCAATTTTTAAATGATTTTTCTGAACAGATTTTTCTATTGGTTTTTGACTTATCGGCGTAGGTTTAATAATACCAAAAAAAGAAATAAAGGCTGTGAAACATAATACTACTCCCCCAACGCTCACTAATACTTTCTTATTCACTAGTTACCTCCTTATTCGTTAAAAAAGCTGAGGATTTTTCCTCAGCCCTATCAATGATTCGATTAATTAAGACCAAAGTTGCGTGATAAATCCTGGTCATTTTGTTGCATTGCTTGTGCAGTTTTGTCAAGTTGTGTATTGATTTGTTGCATCAATTCAGCAAAATTTTGAACTTTAGGTTTTAATTCATTGAATTGGTTATCAAAACCTTGGAAAGCCGCCCCTTCCCACTCTCCGCGAAGTGTATCTTGAAGACGTTGTAAATTGTTTAAAATTTGAGTAATATCATGTGAAGCTTTTCCATATTCACGAGCACGTGATTGAAGCGTTTCCGGTGATACCCTAATTTGTCCTGCCATTGCATTGACCTCCTCATCAGTTAATTTGATACTCAAATTGTATCATAATCACTTTGTTTTAACAAGTAATTTTTGAAAAAAATTTTAAAAAAACGCCTGTACATCAACGTTTTCCGTTCTTTTATTCAATTATAATATTATTTATCTTATTCATATAATTTAAATGAAAACAGGTTCTATAATTCTTGTTTTTTATTAGTAGATTAACAATTATTAATAGATAGACTACATGTTAATAATTGTGTATCTTTCAACAATTAAAAGCTATTTACTATATACTTATCAATATGAGTAATTAATCAAAAATTAAAACCTCACTATTTCTGGATACACCTACATATTATTGTATTATTTACTTAATCACCATTTCTATTGCGATTAGTTTTATCATACAATTTCTCCTTTTTTCATGTTAGGGGATGCAAAAGGGGGTTAAGGGGGTGCAAAATTTACTTTATCAATTATTTACAATCCCATTCGACTACCTAACGATTCATTGCTCTTATTATAACAAAAAAACACCATCCATTCCAACCGCTTGATTGGATGGTGGTGCTTAAAAATTTATTTCCATATCATTTTTGAATATTACTTTGATCGCTTTATCTTTACTAATAACAATTTTTTCTATCAGAATATTAAACTGTGTCGTATCAAAATTCCGAAAAAAGTAAAAATTTTGTTAACTTAACAATTATCTATTAAACTTGTTTCTGATTTCTCAATTTTTTCATAATATCTCTAGTATTTTTGTAATCTCTTTTTGAAACAATGCATCTATCTTAAACATAGCATACTTTAATTTAATAACTATCATAAATTACACATAAAAATCCATACTTTATTTTTCTAAAATATCCTTAAAATATAGCACTATCAATATAAAACATACTTTTCTTTAAATGTTACGATAGAAAAAATGCTCACTATGCCCTTTGGGTGCATTAGGTAAAATTCCAAAACATTCAAATCCCATACTTTTATAAAATTCAGGAGACTGAAAATCAAAAGTACTCACATGAACAATATGACAACCATCTTCTTTACCATCTTCAATAATTTTATTTAACAATGTCGTAGCAATTCCCTGTTTTCTATATTTACTATCTACCCACAATGTATCAATATACAAAATTCCCCAAATAACAGCATATGCTAATATCCCTGCTATAACATTCTCTTCTTCATTTTTCACCACATAACTGTACTTTAAATAATCTTCTTTTTGTGTACTGTCAACACAATTTTTATTATGTTCCATTAACTATCAATCGAATGTGATAATGTCTTAAAGTAATCGAATGACAAAATGTCCCAAAATGATAAACTAGAGATATGAAAAGGATAGAATTAACAGTGAATGAAATAAAAAAATATAACGTCATCAAAGCC
>NZ_SPPB01000002.1 GCF_004570605.1 Granulicatella sp. WM01
ATCTTGATAGAACATAGTAGGTGTATCCTTTCAATTTATATATGTATATTATAACAGTTAGTGAGGAAAAATGTATAAAATAAATGTTATACGAAAAAAGACCGCTGACAGTTATATTTGTCAACAGTCTGAAACGTGAAATCAATAAATTGGTTTCACGTTTTTTAATACAGCTATATGCTATTACTCTCCCTCAAAAATATAAAAATGGCTTTAAATCAAAGAGATTATTCCTTAATTTAAAGCCTAAATTCATACATAAATCTTCAGTTTTCCGTCTTTACATATGTGCTTACTAAAACATTTTATCAGTTGTAATATATCGTATACCTATCTAATCATTTACTATATCTAAATGATATAAATATTAACGTAATTGATTTTTTGCCAAAACAAAGCCCCCAGTAATACCAGCATTATCTTCTAATCCCGGTAAAACAATGTATTCATTAATTGGTGGAGTTTTGACATATTGATTATTTAATAATTCAAAATGTGTACGAACTCTATCTAAAATTCCCGGTGCTTTCATCACACCACCACCCAAAATAATGCGTTCAGGTGCTAACGTTAATGTATATGTATATAACCCTTGTGCAATATACTGAACAACATATTCCCAAGCAACATGGTCCATCGGTACATCAGCACCTTTAATTCCTAATCGACCATCAAAAGACGGTCCAGCAGCCATGCCTTCTAAACAATGTTTATGAAAACGGCACGTGCCATCAAAATGATCATCTACAACTGGTTGAATTAAAATATGTCCCATTTCTGGAGCATTATACCCCTCCATAAGAGCATTATTATACACCATACCTCCACCAATACCTGTTCCAATTGTCAAATATAAAACATGTTTTAAGCCTTTTCCTGCTCCATAACCATGCTCTCCTAAAACAGCAGCATTAACATCAGTTGTCCAGCCAATAGGTGTATTTGGATAACGTTCTTTCATAGCACCTAAAAAGTTAAAGTTTACCCATTTAATTTTTGGTGTACTTGTAATATAACCATACGTTGATGATGTTTTATCAATATCAATCGGCCCAAAAGAACCAATTCCGATTGCATCACAATTATGTTTGTCAAAAAAAGCAAATACATGCTCCATTGTTTCTTCAGGTGTTGTCGTTGGAAACGTCACACGCTCTATTACTTCCATATTCTCATTGCCAATACCACAAACAAATTTTGTTCCACCGGCTTCTATTGATCCTAATAACATTTTATCGCTCCTTTTTTATAGATACATTTATTCTATCATAATGAAAATGTTAAAACTATGCCATTATTTAAGACTTTTCTATCCAAATAAAAGAATTTACGTTAATTGCTCTATTTTAATATATATCTTATCAAATCATGATTTCATTTTATATACACTATTGCTTTACAGTTTTAACCATCAAATATTATTTTAGAAAAATCTATGTCCTTTTTTCTTTTTGCACGTATCCAATTCCTTATTTAAAATATGTTAAAAGGCAGTATACCACCTTTTAACAAAGAAACTGGTTGTATAACATTACAACCAGCTGATATGATTAAATCGCTTTTTCTGTGTCAATATCAAAGAAATGACCTTTATTTAAGTTAAATGCTAACTTCACTGATGAACCTGGTTCATGAAAATCAATAGCATCAACACGAGAAATAAATTCAAACTCATCAATTTTACTATATAACATTGATTCTGCACCCAATAATTCAGATACCATAACTTCTGATGTAATAATAGAATCAGAATAAGTATTCAATTCTAGTTCTGAAGCCTTAATGTCTTCAGGACGAATACCGAAAACTAAACGTTTTCCATTATATCCTTTTTCTTCTAAATGCTTACGTTTTCCTACTGGCAATGTCAATGAGAATGATTTTCCGTTTGAAATCACACCATCATTTAATGTCACTTCAAAGAAATTCATTGCCGGACTACCAATGAAACTTGCTACAAACTTGTTTGCTGGATAATTGTATAATTCTTGAGGTGTTCCAATTTGTTCTACACGACCAACTGTTCCTGTTCCACTTTCATTTTTAGAAGCACTCATAATAACAATACGATCTGCTAATGTCATTGCCTCTGTTTGATCGTGTGTCACGTAGATTGTAGTTGCACCAATACGACGGTGAATTTTAGCAATTTCTGCACGCATAGACACACGTAATTTTGCATCTAAGTTTGACAAAGGTTCGTCCATTAAGAACACTTTTACGTCCCTAACAATCGCACGACCCATTGCAACACGTTGACGTTGTCCACCGGATAAGTCAGCAGGTTTACGTGTTAATAACTCCGTTAACCCTAAAATACTTGCTGCTTGCTCTACACGTGATTTAATTTCTTCTTTTGAATATTTACGCAACTTCAATCCAAATGCCATATTATCAAAAACTGTCATGTGTGGGTATAACGCATAGTTTTGGAAAACCATTGCAATATCACGGTCTTTGGGCTCCACATCATTGACCAATACATTGTCAATATAAACTTCACCCTCTGTAATATCTTCCAAACCTGCAATCATACGCAAAGTTGTTGATTTTCCACATCCAGATGGTCCTACAAACACAATAAATTCTTTATCTTTAATATCTAAATTAAAGTTTTCTACTGAATAATGTTCACTTTTTGGGTATTTTTTATAAACATTATTAATATTTAATTGAACCATTTCTTGTCCTCTTTTCTATTTTCTGCTTATACAGCAAAACTAGATTTTCCATTATCTGTAAACTGTCTAGATTTCTATATAATGTTTTTTATGATATTTACATTATAATTGAAAACGTTTTTTAAGGCTATATCAAATTGCACGAAAAATTAACTAAAACTTGTGCAAGTTGCTTAAGTTGATAATAATACGCTTTATAACAATATGATACACATGTTTCTTGTAGAGTTCGTCATGTTTTTTAGTAGTCAAGTGATAAACAACTTAGTAATATATTTACGAGCTATTTCTATTCATAAACACAATTCATACTACACCAAAAAATGACTTTAAATTAAAGATTATAGATACCTCATTTAAAGTCACTTTATTATTTATATTTTTTCTCTACCCTATGTTCTATTCATGAGTATTTTTCATTCTTAATACTTTTATCCCCTTATCTTTAAAGATATTCTTATACTTTTTGTTTCATCTCATATTAGAAAGCACTATCCATTAGCACAAAATAGCATAGTGCTAAATCGTCCATTCGTTTTAAAGACAGTCCTGTCTGCTCATAAAATCTATCTAGCTTGTATTGTAATGTGTTCCGGTGCATGTACAAATTTTGTGCAGTTTTCGTCAACACCGCTCCCTCATGCCAAAGCATTTTAATAACGTCACTCAATTGTTCATGATTTTGAATAATCTGCTTTAAATATGTTGTTAAAAATAAGATGTCCCCTTGAGCATTGCGTTGTCCCCACAACACTAATTGGCTAAATAATAAACATGTGGAACGCTCATACTCTTTCACCCATTGATAAAACAGTTTATGCTCTATTTGAAATAATTTTGGCAATAAACTCTTGGCACTCTCCCATATTTGTCCAACTAATACCGCCATTTTTACACCAAAATCAATTTCTATAGTCGCTGTAATATCACTTAAAGCCTCTTGATCTATAGTAAGAACAGTTTGGTCAAGAATAAATATGAGATTACTGTCGCTCATATAACATTGTGCTAAAAGATTAGGAAAAAACGCTTGAAAAATACCAAGAATATCTTTCTGGAATGTTTTACCTTGATATAAATGTATATGGATAAACTGAATTTTTGTACACTCAAACTGAACAAAGTCTTTCTCTAATATGAGGTAACGATACCATGGTTGATGTTCTAAATGACTGGTTGTTTCTTTATCATAATAGGTACGAATAGCTTGTTGTTGTATAAACGTTATACATTTATTATCTAATTCTATCCATCTCCCTAATGACAAGGGCAATACAATTGAGCTCTTTGTTTTTGGAAACTGTTGATGTATTTCAGCTTCTGGAAAAAGAGATATAAATTCTTGTTCGTTCATAGAAACTCCTTAATCTCTAATGTTCATTTAATTCCGATCTCAAACTTAAAATTTGTTTACGATAAGCCTTTGGTGATTCTCCACATAAACGTTTAAACGTTTTATAAAAATATCCTACATTACTGTACCCTACTTTATAACAAATAAGGTCAATACTGTCATTACTTCCTAATAATAGTTGTTGTGCTACTTTAACTCTTTGTTTGTTCAACAGTTCAGCAAATGTTAAAGATGTTTCTTTTTTAATAATTTGTCCTAAATAAACAGTATTAATAAATAATCGCTGACTAACAACTTTCAAAGTCAAATCACTTTGATACTCTTGACTAATAATAGTTAATACTTTTTTAACATTATGGCTATAATGATGTAACTCAATCATATTTAGTAATTCGTTTGAAATAAATTGAATTAAATCATTGAAGAGTTGGTATTGTCTAACAGATGTAAACAATGTTTGTAAGTCCTCATGCCCAACACGATTAAAGTATTGGTACACGTCCATCATTAATTGGATAAACAACTGTTGTGTCAGATGAACATCTGGTGTCCATTTTTCTAATTCACTTTTTACAGCAGGCAATTTTTCCAAAAAGTCATTTACTTTTCCAGCTAAAATTGACGGGTAAATATCATTGTATATTTCCCAAAGCATGTCTTTATTTTCGCCTAATTTTCCATAAAACATAATCTTCTCAACTTTTGTTTTAAATGTTTCAAAAAGTGTATGGTGTATTAATTTTTCTGCATAGATGATATTGTCCACAAGCGTATCCACAATAGAGAAATGAATAACTTTCCCTTGAACGTGTCGCTCCAATGAAATAAGTGCTGGAATAGTATCATAGCTAGCCACCAAATACATGTCCTTATCACAAGCCATATCCTCCATTACATCATCAGCATTGACAGGATAGCCTTTTAGAAAATCGAGTGGACGACTAGCTGATTGCAATTTTGATTGCACAATACGGCGAATTGTTTGTTCCAATTCTTCTTTATTAATAGGTTTCACTAGATAGTTTTTTACACCTAAGCTCATTGCTTTTTTGACATAATCAAATTCTTGATAACCTGACATCACAATACATTCAATCGTTAGTTTTTTTTGATAAATCTCTTGAATCATTTCTAAACCAGACATTCCCGGCATTGTCACATCAGTAATAATAATATCTACATGATTTTCCTTGATATATTGCAATGCACTCTCAGCATTTTCTGCCGTATGAACAATTTCAACATGCAAAGACTGATAATCCAAAAAGCATTTCATTCCCTCCAAAATCATGTACTCATCATCAACAATCATTAATTTATACACTCTATCTCTCCTTTATTCTATTTAGTCTACATCTATTTAATTTATTCATTAAAAATTTCTTGTCCCCGTAAATAAATGTGATATGTTACCCCTTCATTTTCTTTAGTATGTAACTCAATATCATAGTTATTCCCAAAGTGCAACAACATTCTTTCATGCACATTAACAATACCTATAGATTGCGTAGGTATACCTATTTTAGAAATATCACGTGTTGTTAAAATTTTTGTTAAATATGCACAAGTTTCCTCAGACATTCCTTTTCCATTATCTCGAATAATCATTTCAACACCTTGTCTTTTTCGCATAACTTTCACACTTATTGCATTATTTGTACGACGTAAGTCTATTCCATGGACAAAGTAATTTTCAATAAGTGGCTGAATTGTAAACCGTGGTATTTTAATGTTTTGGCATCCTTCATCAATAATAAACGAGTATGCAATGGCTTTTGGATGTCGAATTTGACAAATATAGCTGTGTTTTTCGCAAAATGCCAATTCTTCTTCAATAGTTGTCATTTTTTCTTGAGAAATACTGCTTCTTAATAAACTAGAAAACGCATAAATCATATTAGCCAATTCGTCCATTTGTTTTGTAATAGCATACATTCTAAAAAATTCTAGCGTATTATATAAAAAATGTGGATTGATTTGTGCCTGTAACGCTTTCATATTGGCATCTTTCTGTGCTATTTCTAGTAGATAGATTTTATTGACAGAACTTTCTATGGAATCTAGCATACGATTAATTTCCGAAGAAATAAGATGCATTTCAAATTCTTTAGAACTTACATCAATTCGTCTTGTTTTATCATCTTCTGCAATCACTTGAATGGTCATTACTAAATCTTCTACTTGACGTTTGTATTTTAAAAATATTTTTTGTAATAATGTGAGTAAAATACTAATTAAAATGACGCTTCCAATAAAGATAAACAGTAAAAGTTTAACCAATTCATAAAAAATATGTTCTTTTGATACTGCAACGGTCAACACAAAATCATCTACCGATAAGCTCGTTGAAAATGATGTGTCTAAGTCTTTGTTTAATGTGTACAATTCATTACCATAATTGCTTTTTACAACAGCCGATACGGGAATATTTGTTACACTGGCAACTAACTGATTCAAACGTTCAACATCAATGGTAATGTACGCCACTCCAATTGCATTTGAAGATGCTGAATCATATAAATTAATCGCAAAACTATTGTTTGGTGCGATATACTCAGACGCCAATACTTGTACACCACCTTTTTCATCAGCAGTGGATACAAAAACTTTATTCTCAGCATTTAAAGCAATATCAATACCTTTGATAAAGGAATGCCGACGATAAATATTTGCAATATTATTATGAAAAGACATTTCTTTAACAAATAAAAAAGGATGATGCAATCTCCATAATTGGTACTCTTCTGGATTAAGTGAAAAATATTTATATACACTTTCTAGTTTGTCTTTATCTCCAATAAAATCATATATCTCTAGTCTTGAACGGCTGATTTCATAAACAATTTCATCTCTAAGCTGTTCAATGATTTGCTGCTGAACATGAGCCATATCATTTACAGTTTGCTGCCACCCTAAAAAAGATAACACACTCGCAAAAAAGATAATAATAATGACTACAACAACTGAATAGCTTTTTAATAGTGAATGAATTAATATTTTCTTCATATTCAACACCTAGTCTTGATAGTATTGTGCCACACGTTCATAAATAGGATCTAATACATCAAATACAAACATTAACCAAATAATTGGAATGAACACAGCTACAATTAGCGTTACCTTTGATAAAATAAAGGTACAAATTGCTGTTCCAATCGCTAATTTTGCTAAAGATTTAATGCTGAAAAATACAGCTATGGCGGATAATTTTAATCCAATAAATAGTCGAAATTCATAATACACGTGTAATTTTAAATATACTACATAAACACAAAGTATATAAAATATAATAAAGGCATTAATGATACTGAATAATAATGTGAAAATGGATTGATTAGGTAATTGAACCAATAAATATAAACCGTATGCCATAATGCTGATGCTTAGACCTAGAACACCTCCTAGCGCATTAGTCGACCAAAAAATAGTTTTATAATATTTCCATGCATCAGCAAAATGGTATTTACTAACATCCATACGATATTGGCGATACATGTATAAAACGGTCGCATTTGCAGGTGTAAATCCGAAAATAAAAAAGCCTGCTACGAGCATAACGATATAAATCATACTTAATCTCATAATAAAAAATACTCTTAAAAAAATATTCTCTAATAAACGTTCCATACAATCCTCCTAGTTTTTTTCTTATTATACCAAAAAATCAAGGTAAAATAAACATTCCTTCATTATTTCTAAGCAAACATCATTCTCTATGATGCTAGTGACTATATATATTAATAGACACCTACGATAAATAATTGGCCCGATTTTTATAATCATTTTTTACTTAAATAGCACATCATATCACTTGATTACTCTCCTAAAGTATATATTATTAACAGAACATGACTATATTTAGCGTTTTACTAGTGACTTTACGTTGTTACTGTTTGCCATAGTCGTCTACTAAAATAGTATTTCACCTTTTATATTTACATTATTTAGGAAAACATGGCATAAAGATTAATCTTAATAAATAAAAAATCATTCAATTCACAAACTTAGATTATCCTCAAGCCTAATGCATGCTGCTTTTACAATTCCCTTACACGTCTATACTTGATACCTTATAGTAAATAAGAACAACAGTAGGATAAACTATTATGAGGATACAATATTTATTTGTTTTTAAGCTAGGTATATATGTAGAAAGCAGATAAACCTATTACTAAAAACATAAAAAGTATAGAGGACATTATAGAATAATGTGTCTATACTTTTTATGCGTGTCAAATTTAGGATATTAAATGATTAAAATTAGTTTTTATTTTTCAAAAATTCATCATATTGACGTTGAATTTCTTTCAATACTTTTTCGTATGAACCTTCAGATTTTAATTTTGTTAGCATTTCTTCAATAGCTTGATCTGGATCAACTGTTCCTGTTCCAATATTTTTAATGTATTGTTTCATAACGTTTTGAACACTTGAAATTTCAGATTTAATGCTATCTGTGTTTACAGTAAATCCTAAAGCTGGAGATTCTTTAGCTTCTTTTAATACTTTTTTAGATTGTTCAATATCTGCATCTTTTACTTTATCAGTTGTATATAAGATATAGTTGTTACCTAAGTTCCAAGCTGACATACGAGTATCTGATTTGTAACCTGGTAATAATTTAATACGGTTTTCACCTGCTGAGTCTTTTTCCCAGTTTTCGCCTTCTGGACCATATACTAAACCATTTAATAATTCTTTATTAGTATTTAATAAGTTTAATACTTCCATAGCTTTTTCTTTATTTTTAGATGTTTTAGAAATAACAAAGTTTGCTACTTGTGTTGATCCACTTGTTTTATACGCTGCTGTCACTGGACGAGATACAATTGGGTAACCTGCAACAGTTGTTAATAAGCTATCACCAAAGTCTGCTGGTCCTTGTGTTTCTTCACGAACAAACCATGTTTCTTTTTCTAATGGATAAGTTGCTTTACTTGTTGCAATATCTGCTGGAATATATCCTTTTTGATAGAAACCACGGATTACTCTTAATTTTTCTTTATAGCTTTCTACTTCATAAGGATTTACAATTTTAGTTGTATCTCCGTCATGGTCAACACCAAATGGCATTTCATTTCCTAATGGATGGAAGAAGTTTGCTGATGTTTGTCCTGCTGGGAAAGGTACAATTCCAGGTTCTTTTTCTTTAATCACAGCCAATAGCGGTTCTAAGTCTGCATAAGAATTTACTTTAGAAATATCTAAATTGTATTTATCTACCAAGTTTTTGTTGAATGATAATACTTGTTGTGATGCCACATTCGCATTAACTGGTACAGCATAAATTTTGCCGTTGATTGTATTTCCTTTAATGTAGGCAGGATCTAAACTTTCATACAATTCTTTACCTTCTTTTTTGTATAACTCTGTTAAATCTGCATAAGCACCTTTTTGAGCATTTACAACATAATTATCTGCAAATGCGATGTCATAATTTTCACCAGAAGATGTGATGATTGACATTTTTTCTTTATAATCGCCCCAGTCAATGTATTTAATTTCTAACTTAGCGTTTAATTTTTCACCGATAATTTTGTTTGCATTTTCCATCAATTTATCCATATTTTTTGGAGCTGTACCAATTTGGTACATTAAAATTGATGTTTTTTCATCTTTTTTAGTTTCTGATTCGCCAGTTTTTTTAGTACTGCTTCCGTTACCACATGCTGCTAAAGCTAAAACTGCTGTTAAAGTAGCACCTGTTAATGCCATTTTTTTCCACATTTTCATAATGTATTCTCCTTTGATAATAAAATAATATAATAATTGATACCTAAATTTAACAACTTTTTCGTGCATCACTCCTCTCAAGTGAATAACTATTGATTATTCTTTCACGCCACCAATCGTTAATCCTTTGACAAAATAACGTTGGAAGAATGGATAGAAGCAAGCAATTGGTAAAGTTGCTAGTACAACCATTGCCATACGTGTTGCTTCTTGAGGAATACTTGAGCCAACAGAAGATAATTGAGCTCCACCAAGTGCCGCCGCATTATTTACCATATATTCAAGATTGGCTTGAATTTTCATCAGTAAATATTGTAATGGAACTAATTCTGGGCTTTGGATATAAAGCAAAGCATTATACCAATCATTCCAAAATGCTAATGCTGTAAACAAACTGATTGTTGCAATTCCCGGTAAAGTTAGTGGTAAGCAAATTTTAAAGAAAATTCTCCACTCACTTGCTCCGTCAATTCGTGCAGAATCAATAATAGATTCTGGAACTGTCTTTTTAAAGAATGAACGCATTAACATAATATTAAACGGACTTAACATCATTGGTAGAATTAAAGCTGCCAATGTGTCTTTTAAATTTAAAAATGTTGTCACAACGATATATGTAGGAATAACCCCTGCACTAAACAACATTTGAATAAGCATAAATATTGTAAAGAAACGTCTATATTTAAATGTGCTTCTTGAAATTGCATAGGCATAAGTTGTTGTAAAAAAGACATTCAATGTCGTTCCTACAATTGTAATGAAAACTGTGACAAATAAAGCAGAAAGAATTTGATCTTTTAATTCATATAAATATTCATAACCGGCTAAACTCCATCCACTTGGGAAAAAAGAATAACCATTTTTTAATAAACTTGCCTCGTCTGTAAACGAAATAATAACAACAAATACAAACGGAATTATACATGATAATGCTAAAATTCCAATTAATAAACTAAAGAAAAAATTACTACGTTTACTAAAGGCATGAATACTAACTGTATCAATTTTTTGTTTACTCATCTAACATCCTCCTAGAACAACGCTGAATTTTTATCCACTTTACGTACAATGAAATTCGCACCTACTAATAGAACACATCCTACAACTGATTGATATAAGCCCGCTGCTGCTGCCATACCAATATCTCCAGTTCCAGAGATTCCACGATATACGTAAGTATCTAATACTTGTGTTACACTATATAATGATCCTGAATTTTGTGGAATTTGATAGAACAACCCAAAGTCTGCTCTGAAAATATTTCCGACAGCCAAAATCGTTAAAATTGTAATAAGTGGAATAAGTTGTGGAATAGTGACATAACGGACACGTTGCCATTTTGTTGCCCCATCCATAACTGCGGCTTCGTAATAAGAAGGATCAATTCCCATAATACTTGCATAATAGACAATACTGTTATATCCCAAGCCTTTCCAAACACCTAAGAACAGTAAGATAAATGGCCAAAATGCTGGCGCATGAAACCAATTGACTGGCTCCATATTAAATTGTTTCAGTAATGCATTGATAACCCCTTTATCTGGGCTTAAAAATGAATAGACAAAGAATGCAATAATAACCCATGATAAAAAGTGTGGTAATAACATTGCTGTTTGATAAACTTTTACTAAGCGTTTGGAACGCATCTCACTAAAAATAATTGCTATCCCCACTGCACAAATTAAACCTATCGTAATAAATCCTAGATTATATCCAAGTGTATTCTTAGTAATAGTTGCCGCATCTGAAGAATTAAATAAGAACTTGAAATTGTCCAATCCGACCCACTCGCTCTTAATTAAGCTGTCAATAAATCCTTCCCCTGTATGATGAAAGTCTTTAAATGCAACTAAGTTCCCTAGAACGGGTATATAGAAAAATAAAACTAGCCAAATGGCTCCAGGTATAACCATAATTAAAAATATTAAGTTTTTACGTAATATATTCAGTTTATTTTTCAAGTTTTTCACTCCTTCCTTTCAAACGCTTTCATTGATTACATCTATATCATACCATTTATTTACCGTTTGAAAATATGCTGACTATAGTTAAAATTCTACAAATTATATGTTATTACAAAAAGAATAGAAAATTTGTTTGTTTTAACTGAATTAAGTGCATTTCAAACACTTTACAAGATGTAAAAAAGTAGGCGTTTTTGTTTGATTTCTTCTATTTTTAAGAGATTTTTTCACACAACAATAACGTAAACGGTTCTACGCTATTTTATATATTTTTTATCTTCTACCATTTATTTTTTCAATAATTTTCATAAATATTATAGTCTTGTTTATTCGCCTTTACACAGACTAAATATCATTCAGGCAAGTAAAAGTAGGTTGCTTTAATGTGTCAACCTACTTTCACAACTGTTAAAACCCATTATTTTGACTAAGTTCTTTAAACCAGTAGCCAGATTTTTTTATTGTTTTTTGTTGAGTTTGCAAATCAAGAGATACTAAGCCATATCTATTTTTATAAGCATTTAACCATGACCAACAATCAATAAATGTCCAAACAAGGTAACCTTGGCAATTTGCTCCATCTTGAATGGCACGATGAAGTTCAATAAGATGTCCTTTGAAAAAGTCTATACGGTAATCGTCCTGAATAATTCCGTCTACACAATATTTTTCTTCGCCCTCAACACCCATGCCATTTTCTGTTAAAATCCAATCAATATTTCCGTAATTATTTTTAATATTCATCGCAATATCATAAATTCCACGTTCATAAATTTCCCAACCACGATGTGGGTTCATTTTTCTTCCTGGCATAACATAATGGTCGTAATAATGCTCTGGGAAAAATGGAGAATTAGGATGTGGCGCATATTTCGGCGCAGCTACACGCAATGGTTGATAATAATTGACACCTAGAAAGTCAACTGTGTTTTCTTTAATCACACGTAACTCATCTTGAGTATACTCTGGCATCAACTGATGCTCTTTCAATATGTCAATAAGTTCTTGAGGATACTCTCCTTTTACAGAAGGATCTAAAAAGCTTCTTGCTTGGAATAATTCAGCAATATGAGCAGCTTTAACATCTTCTGGGTGTTGGCTGCGTGGATAAGCTGGTGTCAAATTTAATACAATGCTAATACGATGATGTGCATGTTGTTCATGACAATGTTTAATGGCTAAAGCACTTGCCAATTGTGTATTATACGCCACTTGTACAGCTGCTTTGGCATCTACTTTACATGGATAATGGTATTGATATAAATAGCCACATTCTACTGGAACATAAGGTTCATTAAACGTAATCCATGTATCAACTAAATCTCCAAACAAAGCAAAACACTCTTTAGCGTATTCTGCATAAGCATAAACTGTTTCTTTATTTTCCCAACCACCATTTTTTTGTAATGCGTACGGAATATCAAAATGGTATAAATTAACAATTAATTTAATGTTTTTATCAATTATACGCTTAAACATGTCACGATAAAATACTACAGCCTGTTGATTGACTTCTCCTACCCCATTTGGCATTAAGCGTGACCATTGAATAGATGTTCTAAATGCTGTATGCCCAGTTTTTTCTAAAAATTCAATATCTTCCACATAGTTTTCATAAAATGTACTCGCTTTTTGTGGCCCTATCCCTTGATGAAATTTATACGGTTCTTTTTTAAACCAATAATCCCAATTACTTTCTCCTTTACCGTCTTGTGCAACGTATCCCTCACTTTGCACACCAGACGTTGAACTTCCCCAAAGAAAATCTTTTGGAAATTGAATCATATTCTGTACCTCTTTCATATTTGCAAAAGCAATGTTATCTAAACTGTTAGTCTTAATTGTCAATATATCTAATTATAGCGGTGTATTAGATACGATAAGCTCTAGTTTACCTGTAAAACGTACGTTCTTAACACCATACGGTAAAATAAATGAATCTGCTGTATGCAATGGATAAACTGCATCTCCAAAATTCAATTCCCCTTGTCCAGAAATTACTGTAGCTAAATAATAATTTTGTCCCAATTGACACTCTAATTCATCATTTACTTCCCATTTTTCAACTTTGAAAAAATGATTATCTACATACGTTGTAACAGTTGCTTTAGGATATTCTTTAATTCGAGTATTCAATTCCGGTTTTTTGTCTGGAAACTGCGTTACATCAATAGATTGTTGGATATGCAAATCACGTGCATTTCCCTTATCATCAACACGATCATAATCATATACTCGATACGTTGTATCAGAATTTTGTTGTGTTTCTAAAATAACAATACCTTCTCCTATAGCATGAATTGTTCCGTGTGGCACGTAGAAAAAATCTCCTGCCTTAACGGGAACTTCAACTAATAAATTTTTCCAGTCTTTTTGATTAACTTTATCTAAAAATTCTTCTGGTGTTTTTGCATGATGACCATAAATAATTTTAGCATTCGGTTCTGCTGACATAATATACCAACATTCTGTTTTTCCCAATTCTCCCTCGTGTTCTTGAGCATACGTATCATCTGGATGAACTTGAACAGATAAATTTTCTTTTGCATCTAAAATTTTAGTTAATAATGGAAAACGTCCATCTGTTTCATTCTTTCCAAATAGTTGAGGTTCTTTTTGGTATAATTCATCTAATCCTATACCTTTATATTGGCTTGGTGAAATTACTGTAGACACCCCGTGTGGATGTGCACTAATACACCATGCTTCTCCTATTGCATCTGTTTTTGCATCTTTTGGCAATTCTAATCCATATTCTGTATATAACTTATTACCACCCCATACTTTTTCTTGAAGCACAGGTTTTAAAAATATTGGTTCCATAAGCACAACTCCCCATGTTTTATTTGTTTCTAGTATATCCTTTTTTCTTTCCATTTGTAAATGCCTCTTGGACAAATACTTTAAATTGCGTAATAACTCCTAAAAATATGACTGATATTTGTGTGTTAATTTATTTGTTATGACACAATCTATTTGTTATAACTTATCATAATGAACTAGCTTTTTATATAAAACATAATTAAAGTTATTTATTACATAAGGGCTATTAATAGTTCACTACTTTATAAGATAGTTTGCTCTAAAAAAATATTAAAATAGTATGAAATCAATACTTCATCAATTTCATACTATCTAAATTAACTATTTACTTTCTTTTCTCTTATGCATCCCTTTATACATAAGTACTCCACTTAATCCTAAAAGCATACCGACAACATTTAAAAACTGTGTACTAGCTTCTCCTGTTTCTGGTAGTATACTTAAAGGTTGTGTCTTATCCTCTAAATTTTGAATTTCTAAAAGTGGTAATGGACTGCCTTTTTTAACTTGGCGATGAACCACAGGTATGACTATATGCTCCACTTCTTGACTACTTATATCGCCTGTTTGTGTATCTAATGTATATATTGTTTCAATACGCTTAATACCTTGACGTCCAGATACAACTTCAATTTCTTTTCCACGTTCAATGCGAGTATCCTCTTGATAAAGCGTATCAAATGCTATCACTTCATCTCTAAAGTCAGATTTTACTCCAACTTTAACAATTTCAGAAATCGGTTCAACACTTACTAAAGTTGACAAGTGTGTACTGATTACTCCTCTATCATTTATTGTGTATGTTATCGTCGTTGTTTCTAATCCATTTTGCCCAACTTGAATCGTGTCATATTCTCCATAATGACGAGTATCATCTGCTATAAATCGAGTGGTAAATGGCTTGAGTGTAACGTGTTGTTGTGGTTTAACACCAACATGCGTTACTTTTGTTACTGGATCTATCTTATCTATAATTGGTGGATTAACTATAACACTTCCTGTTATTGCATTCACTCCGTAAGTTATAATCGTTGTTGTTGTCCCAATTTGCCCTTCTACAACAACAATTCTCTCCCCATAAGGCAAAGTGTCATCTGCAATATACTGTGTCTTATATGCATGTAAATCAACCGTTTCTGTTGGTTTTATCCCTAATTTAACCACTTTATTTATAGCCTTTTTGATTATTTTTTCAGAGTTTATTGTGCCGTCAGCATTTAACACAATTTCTTTTTCCCCATTTTGTCCCTCAACAACAGTGTCTTTTTCTCCCAATGCTTTTGTTATATCTCCCACATAAACAGTCGCAAATGGAACAATTTCGTGACGTATTGTTTCTGTTGAAGAAACAATCACTTCTCTTGTCCCTACTTTGATAATTTTTGTTATCGGATTTGTTAATGTTACGATTGGCTGTTCAATATTGACTTGACCAGTTTTGACATCTAATGTATAACGTGTTGTCGTTGTTTTTATCCCCTCTTGTCCGTCAACTTCTACACGTTCAATGCCTTTATCCAATGTATCGTCATTTTGACGTATTGTATCAAAAGCAATTGATTCACTAACAACATGAGATTTTGTCCCTACTCTAATTATTTCTGTAATAGGATTTATGGTTTCTATTGTTGGTTCATTTTCAATCACTTGACCTGTTACACTATCTAATGTATATGTTTTTATTGTTGTTACTCTTCCATTGACACCACTCATGTCTACATGACGTTTACCATAATCTAACGTGTCATCTGCAACATACTGAATAGGATAAACTTGATTGATTACCGTTTCAACAGATTTCGTACCTACCCTTACTACTCGATTAACAACCTGTTTTGTAACCGTTTCGGATTTTACTGTACCGTCCTCATTCAAGACAACCCTTTTTTCTCCGTCTTGACCTTCTTGTACAATCTCACGCAATGGCACATCCTTAGTCACATCAGCTTCATAAACCACTTCAAACGGAATAGGTTCTGTACGAACTACTTCCTTAGAGGTGATAGATGTTTCCGGTGTCGTTTCGTCTTTTGGTTGTACACTTGTTTCTGGTGTCATTTCGTCTGTTGGTTGCGTACTTGTTTCCGATGTCGTTTCATCTTTTGGTTGTGTACTTGTTTCCGGTGTCGTTTCGTCTTTTGGTTGTGTACTTGTTTCCGGTGTCGTTTCGTCTTTTGGTTCTGTACTTGTTTCCGATGTCGTTTCGTCTTTTGGTTCTGTACTTGTTTCCGATGTCTTTTCGTCTGTTGGTTGTGTATTTGTTTCTGGTGTCGTTTCGTCTTTTGGTTGCGTACTTGTTTCTGGTGTCGTTTCGTCTTTTGGTTGCGTACTTGTTTCCGGTGTCGTTTCGTCTGTTGGTTGTGTACTTGTTTCCGGTGTCGTTTCGTCTTTTGGTTCTGTACTTGTTTCCGGTGTCGTTTCGTCTGTTGGTTCTGTACTTGTTTCCGATGTCGTTTCGTCTTTTGGTTGTACACTTGTTTCTGGTGTCGTTTCGTCTTTTGGTTGTGTATTTGTTTCTTTTGAGTTAACAAATTTTTCTAATGGAAAAACCGTTTGTGAACCATCTCCAGTATATGTGATGACAATATTAGAATCTTGATAATCAAGCGTATACTCTTCATAACCTGCTACGACATTATTGATGAGTTTTTCAATGTTTTGTTTATCTTCAGCAGTTAACTGATGTATATTTTGTACATCCACTTTTCTAATAAGACGATCATCAAAAATATTTTCTTTTTCTACATTTTGAGCAATTGTGTCTGAACTTTTCAACTGGCTAATTGCAGCATCAAGTTGTTTTTTTGCCTGTATCAAAGGATTATGTGCGTCAGGTTGTCCAAATATACGCTGATAATCAGATTTATAGGATTGAACATCTTCCCACACTTGTGTTAAACGTGCATGTGCTTGATTTACTTCATCATCTGTAGCAATATTGTATGCCCATCTACTTTCGCCTTGCTCATTATCTTTAGAATGACGAATGGTATACGACTCATTAGCATAATTAGATACTTTATCGCTTTGAGTAGCTACCTGCTCATGACTGGATCTAGCTTGTTCTAAAATAGATCGTGCATGACTTAGGGCATCTCGATACACGCTCCAAGATTCTGGTGTGTAGTCAGACTCCATTTTATTTTGCGAGTCTACAATCTGACTTAATGTATCTATTTGACTTTGCGCATCTGCCAAATTCGGTTCTGGATTTTGCATGAATGCATGTGTCGCACTAATATTATCATCAAGTTTAAATATTGCTAAAACTTTTTGTTGCCTAGTCATTTCTTGTGCGTAAGCAATCATTGGAGTGCTAGCAGACAATATATAATTTGTACAAATCCCTACTGAAACCGCACCTACTGCAAATTTACGAATAGCATACACTTTAACTTTTCCCCATGTACTCTTTTTCATCACATCAACCTCCTAATGCTTTATTTTTATTTTTTAAACATACATCATATAAAAAGTCTACTCTTAACATATTTTCACATATTAAATAGTTTACTTTTCATTTTTCAAAAATATTATCCCCTTTTTATTTTATCAATCGCTTAATAAAATTAAGCAATTTTTAAAATCAAAACCAAACCAAAACTCCTAAAAATCAGGAGTTTTGATTATTCAATTACTTCGCATCTTTTCTACGACGATTTGATACATACAATAGTGTGCTTCCAGTCGTTAATCCTAGCCATGCACTAATTTCTAAAAATCCACTAACAGCTGTCCCTGTATAAGGTAATTGTTTAGGTGATTCTGTTTGATTTAATTCATTTTGTTTAGTTTCTTCCGGTTCATAGATTGAAAGGAATGGTAAATCCTCACTTGGTTTTGTCGGATATGTTGAATCATTTGGATTTATTGGTTTGATTGGCTTTGTTAACTCTGTTGGATTTGTCGGTTTAGTTGGGTCTGTTGACTCTATTGGTTTATGACATCCACAAATGCCATCTTTTACAAATTCACGACTAATTTCATTACCATCACCGTCTTTTACAATAATCCAAACACCACTTTGTCCACTTTGATTTTTGCCTGACTCTGTTTTTACTGTTGGTGTTTTTCCGTCCTTGCCATCTTTTATAAAATGGCGACTCACTTCTATACCGTCACTATCTTTAATGATAATCCAAATTCCTGTATTTTTGTCTTTTAATCCTACTTCTACATCAACAATTGGTGCTTTTCCATCTTTTCCATTGATACCGTCTTTTACAAACGCTCGACTAATTTCTTGACCATTGCCATCTTTTGTAATAACCCAAACACCACTTTGTCCATTTTCATCTTGCCCACGTTGTGTTTCTACACTTGGTGTTTTTCCGTCTTTGCCATCCACACCGTTTTGTCCATGTGGCACAAATGTACGGTTTATTTCAACACCATTTCCATCTTTTACAATAATCCAAGTGCCATCTACCTGTACACCTAATCCATTATCACCTTTGCCTATTTGCGTTTCAACTGTTGGTGTTTTTCCGTCAATACCGTCTCTTCCTGGATCTCCTTTGTCTCCCTTGTCTCCTTTTTCCCCAGTTGCTCCGGTATCTCCTTTATCTCCCTTGTCTCCTTTTTCTCCGGTTGCTCCGGTATCTCCTTTATCTCCCTTGTCTCCTTTTTCCCCGGTTGCTCCGGTATCTCCTTTGTCTCCCTTGTCTCCTTTTTCCCCGGTTGCTCCGGTATCTCCTTTATCTCCCTTGTCTCCTTTTTCCCCGGTTGCCCCAGTATCTCCTTTGTCTCCCTTGTCGCCTTTTTCTCCGGTTGCTCCAGTATCTCCTTTATCTCCCTTGTCTCCTTTTTCCCCGGTTGCTCCGGTATCTCCTTTATCTCCCTTGTCTCCTTTTTCCCCGGTTGCTCCAGTATCTCCTTTGTCTCCCTTGTCTCCTTTGTCCCCGGTTGCTCCAGTATCTCCTTTGTCTCCCTTGTCGCCTTTTTCCCCGGTTGCTCCGGTATCTCCTTTGTCTCCCTTGTCTCCTTTTTCCCCGGTTGCTCCGGTATCTCCTTTATCTCCCTTGTCTCCTTTTTCCCCGGTTGCTCCGGTTTCTCCTTTGTCTCCCTTGTCTCCTTTTTCCCCGGTTGCTCCAGTATCTCCTTTGTCTCCCTTGTCGCCTTTTTCTCCGGTTGCCCCAGTATCTCCTTTGTCTCCCTTGTCGCCTTTTTCCCCAGTTGCTCCAGTATCTCCTTTATCTCCCTTGTCGCCTTTTTCCCCGGTTGCTCCGGTATCGCCTTTGTCCCCGGTTGCTCCAGTATCTCCTTTGTCTCCCTTGTCTCCTTTTTCTCCGGTTGCTCCAGTATCTCCTTTGTCTCCCTTGTCACCTTTTTCTCCGGTTGCTCCGGTATCGCCTTTATCTCCCTTGTCGCCTTTTTCCCCAGTTGCTCCGGTATCCCCTTGGGTAATTTGAGGCACTACGGTTATATTTATAGCATCACTAGCTGTTTTATCTCCCTCTGTTTGTTTCACTGTGACAGTCTGTCCTTTGATGAACGGAATAGCGTTCTCTACAGTCCATGTTCCGTCTGAATTTACTGTTTCCTGCACTACTGTCCCATCTGGCAACACAACAGAAATATTTGCTCCTGCAACACCTGTACCAGATACTGTTGCTCCCCCTTCAATAATAGGGTTTACACGTGGATCTGCTGATTGTTCTTTAGTGGCTTCTGGTTTTGGCAATTCAATAACGTCTAAAGTAATGACTACAGATTTTGTTTTGCTTCCATTTAAACTTGTCGCATTTACTGCCAAATCATAGCGTCCCGATTTTGTTGGTGTTCCTGAAATTGTTTTACTTGTGGCATCATAGCTTAATCCTTCTGGCAATGTTGTTTCATCAAACGTTAATGTTGCTCCATCTGTATGTGAAATAACCATGTGGCGAACATCTTTCCCTAATAAAATCGTTTGATTAGCATTTGTTACCGCTAAATCTAATACATCATCAATCACGGTAAAACCGAATGATGTTGCTGCACTTGCTCCCCCTAGTTCATCAGGATTCTTAACTTTCACACGTAACTCAAAAGTTCCCACTTTATTAGGTATTCCTGAAAATGTTTTTGTTTGTTTATCATAACTAATACCATACTGTGTCTGCACATAGTCATGAATACGTGCCTCTGATAATTCTCCATAAGGAGTATTCAAAATGACTTCAGCATGTTGACTTGGTGTTACAACAACATTTGTTAACGCATTGCCTAATACAATATTTTGACGTTCTGGATTAGCAACCACATTCACTTCTAGTGGTGTTACTGTAATAGTCAATGTTTTTCTAACGACAGGATTATTTTGTGCATTTGGATAACTTGCCTCAACTGATACATCATATACACCCACCACAGTTGGTGTGCCTGAAATTGTTTTAGTATCTGCATGATACGTGGTACCGGTTGGTAATCCTACTACATTTAAACTTGCTCCCTCACTTGCTGTTAATGTAATTGGGTTCATTTCATCTAATACTTTAACTATTCTGTTCTCAATCGTTACATCAATCGGTTTTGGTGTTACTGTAATTTTAAACGTTTTAGTTGTGGCTGGGTTGTCTTGTAAGTTAGGATAATTCGCACTTGCTCTAATGTAAAACTCTCCTACTTGAGTCGGTGCACCTGAAATTGTCTTAGTATCTGCATTATAGCTGACTCCATTAGGTAGATTTCCTGACTCTACAGTAATCAACGCACCATCACTCGCTGTTAACGTTAATGGGGGCATCTCATCTAAAACTTGAACCGTTCTATCGTCAACTACTAAATCGGCTATTTTTGGTGTTACTGTGATAATTAACGTCTTTTGAGCAGTTTGATGAAAATCAACTGGGTATTTAGCCTCTACATCAATGTAATATGTTCCAAGTTTAGTAGGGGAACCACTAATTCGACGTGTTGTTGGATCATAGCTAACTCCAGGTGGTAACTGATAATGTGCATTAGGCAATGTAATTTGTGCTTTATCACTAGCACTTAAAACAATTGGTGTCATTTCATCAGTAATCACAACTGTTCTATCTTCAACTGTTACATCAATCGGTCTTTCTTTAACGTGGATAGATACTGTTTTATTCACTGTAGGGTGATTTTCCAAATGTGGATAGAACGCACTAACTTGAATTTCGTACTCTCCTAATCGAGTTGGTGTACCTGAAAATGTTTTAGTTTGCTCATCATATTTAATACCTTCTGGGAGTCGCCCTGTATCAACTCTAATTTCTGCACCATCACTTGCTTTTAATGTCAATGGAGCCATTTCATCTAATACGAACAACTCTCTATCTTCAGTTGTAACATCTATGTCTTTGGGTGTTACAGTAATGTATACATTCCCTTCAGTCATATTCGTTGTTCCATCTGCCTTAGTTCGAACATAATTTGCATACCCATTGAAATTCCCAACACTAGTTGGTATACCTGAAATTGTTTTAGTGTTTGCATCATAACTTAACCCATTAGGTAAATCAAAAATTGTATCAATAGATACATTATTTGGCACATTAATCTTATAAGTATACGCTGAATCAACAGGAATCGTTTCTCTAATATGCTCTACTACAAAATTCCCCGGTGTCACTGTTAACGATACTATTGCTACTTTTGTTTTTCCTTCTTTTTCTACAGTAATCGGCACAGTATAAACCCCTTCATACAATCCGTATCCAGCAATCGTTTTTGTCCGCTCATTATAGCGTGTTCCTAATGGAAGTTTAGATGTGTCAACACGTAATATTGCACCGTCTGTATGACTAATGACCATTGGTTCCCAATCTTGTCCTTCTTCAACTGTTTGAGTAGCATTTGTTACAGACAATTCCAAATCATTATCTTCTAAAGGCTGAACTTCGTACGTAAAGGTGGTGGATACAATTGTACTTGTTCCGTCATTATTAATGTATTTCACATCTACACGAGCTTTTTTATGTGTATCAGTTCGTTTAATGGCATATCCAGTAATAGAAGAATTCTCATTATCAACCGTGAAATAAGCAAATTCTGCATTATCTTCTGGAATAATACTAATTTCAGAAATGGCTGTTCCTTTTTGCATACTTACAGGTATAGCCGGAATAGCCTGCCCCTCAGTCCAGACTTGGTGTGCAATCGGATTAATATTATCAACAACTTCAAATGTGAATACACGTACAGGAGCATTATCTCCAAAATGTCCGTCAATGGCTTTAACTTCAAACGTATACTTGCCTGGTGCCAATTCAACTCCAGCTTTTTTTACCACTTGTCCCTGCGCATTCAATTCTGTTCCATCTGGGAATAGAACAGCTTTTAATGTTGCGTTTTCTTTATTTTTAGTAACTGTTCCTAAAACTTGCTCAGCACTATCCACAGGAACATACACATTTCCTTTATCAAGAAACTGTTTTTCAGCATCAAATTTTACATCTGCATTTGTTAGAGATCCATCTTGTGAACGTTCTTCTGTTGTAATATCTAAGTTGAATATTTTTTCAATACCGACACTATCCAATAGTTTAACTTTTGCAGTATAACGCCCTGCTGTACTAGGCAAATGGGTAAAACGCAGTAAATATGGAGAATACGCTAATCCGGTACTTGCTCCTCCCTCTCTTAAATACATGTTTACGACTTTTTTATTAGGATCACTACTTATAAATTCTCTATGTTCAGCATCATTATACTTTCTATCATCTTTATGTGGTGTCCATGCATAACCAGCACCTTTTTCAGTATTATCTGCCTCTCCCTTAAAACCCATTTCTTTACCAGTTTTTTCGCGAATATCAATCAACTCAACTGTAACACCATTATCTTGTCCCTCAATCTGCTCAAATGATACAATTTTTACTTGTTTATTATTCAAATCTCTAATAGAATCTAAAGATACAATAGGAATTTCAGCAAAATATTGAACCGTATCTTTTTTTGCATCAGCAACAGTTTTATTGCCTGGCAAAAAATAACCAAATGGCGTTGTTGTCATTTTTAGTGCATACGTCACACGGTTTGCTGGATTAGCTACCCCGTCTACTACTTGAACTTCAGAATATTCTGGAAGACTCTGATTGTTGTTATGACGTTTTTCACCATAACTGTTATCACTAACTGCTCCAGATATGACACCATAATTAATTGAATTCCAATATTGAGTTCCCACACCAACTGGATATCTTGTATTAAAACGAACATTATCTTCGTGTTTCCCACCATTTAACCCTCTTAAAAAATCATACTGTGATGCCGTATCACTCCAGTCTACTCCATACATTGGACGTAAAACAAATCCTTTAGGTGAATTAATAATAAAATCTGCTGTGGCTTTTACTCCCGGATCAGCTTTGGACACTAATCCAATCACATATTTTCCTAGTTCAATTGTTCCATCTAGAGTGACAGAACCTGTAATATAATTGGCTACCGGATCATAGGTTAATCCTAATTTTTTAGCATCTTCTGTTAGTTCAACTTCATCAGATCCAATACGTGTTAACCCCATTTTATAAGACAATTCTACTGTTTCACCATTTTTCACAACTGTATAATTCACATTACGATTTTGACGTTCATTCCCCCAATAACGCTCTATTGTCAAATAAGGATTAGTATTCTCATCACTTGCATTTCTCAACACATGATTCAAATCAGATGTATCTGTTGCAACATCACGTACACTTCTTTTGGTTATTTCTTTATAAGCTGTCTCATCTTGTGTTGTAGCACTAGGCTGTACAGGTTTACGTGCAACAATATTAAAATTGACAATATTTTTTTGTCCAGATTTAACAACTTGTTGAATAGTCTGCTCTTGATGAGGTGCTAGTTGATAATCTTTAATATCTTCTGCACGAATAGTAAGCAATGTTTCAGCAACATCTGTTGTACTTGTCCCATACGTAGAATGATTTTCAGAATATACGACTTTTCCATTTTCAATATCTGTATATGTGACTTTCACTAAAATGCCTATTGTATTTTCTACTGTTCCAATAGGTAATCCTTCTATCTCTTGATCGCTTTCTTTTAAGTTAACTTTTTCACTATCGCTTTGACGACCGTCTCTATCTAATTCTGTCTTATCTTCTCTTGACTCGTTTGCTTCACTCGTATTTAGTGTGTCGCCTTCTTCCACTAAAATAACATTCCCTAACTCATTTGTAGAATATGCACGTTCACTTGCTACCTCTGTTTCACTTACTGTATCAGTTATTGGCTCTGCTGCCAAAGCTACTTTACTATCTATCAACACCCCGCCAATAGCACCGAGTGCAGTTGTCGTTAATACTTTCTTCAAATGCTTTTTCTTTTGCATAACTAAAAATTCTCCTTATATTTTTATATTAAAAAATAACTGTTGCTCCAAACTGATTGCTCAAGTCTACCAACAATTTTTTTACTAATGAACTCCCCGTTTGTAACGTATCATAAACAACTTGCATCTGTCCATGTACCTCACTAACATACCTTAAAAAAATTCTACCATCTAATCCCAAACATAAATAATAATAAATACCCTGTGTGACGTTCCAGTTATTGATAAACTGTAACCATTTCTCTCTATCCTCAAACTTCTGACAACATGCTAAATTGTGAAACACGATTTGACATACCCCTTTTTGCTCTCCTTTAGTTAAAGAAACCGCAAAGTCAATAACATGATATTCACTTGCCATAAGTTTGCCTTGATATACCCACTGTGTGTCTTCTTCTGTTTGTTTTAACACAAAATTTTCTCTAGCTAATATATCCTGAAATGATTGATTTATATCCATGACATCACCTTACCTTTAGCACTATTTAAATGTATAAATAGGCATATCAGCTTCTTGAATGCTCTGCTGTCTTGTTGGCAAAACGACTACTTTTTTACTAATATTTTTTGCATTTTGCACTAACTCTTGTTGCGTTTGCTCAACACTTTTCATCATTTGTGCATGACTGGCAAACTCTGACATATCCACACTCTCCAAGTGAGTCATATATTTGGCTAACACGTCCATTAATTCATGTTTTAGCCCTTTTTCTTGCGTAATCATATCATGTTTTAGTGCATGTAATCGTTGCATAACAACTTCATGCTCAGCCACTTGTTGATTCAATTTTTCTACTGTTTCATTCTTCAGTTTTTCAGCACTCTTTTCAGCACTTAACACAATATCCCTAGCCATATCTTTGGCTTCTAAAATCGACTCGGATATAAGCAGCTCTTTTTTTCGATAAGACAAAATTTCTTGTTGCATTTTTTCAATCACTTGATCTTTGTCTTTTAATTGTCTTTCGAGCATTGTTTTATCTTCGTCCCATTTTTGTTGCAACACATGCACACTCTTTTTAGAGTAACCAAAAATGGCATTCTTTAGTTCAACTCTACTCAATCTTTTCATCTCTCCTTTACAATTTTTTGACTATTAATCCAAATTTGAATATCGTTTATGACATAAGCAAACGTATCATATTCATTTCTGTACTAATATATTTTTTCCTAATATATTCGGATTATAACAAATATATATTTGGTTGTCTACTCATAATAGTCCTATACTCAAAATAACTAACTGTACAAATTTATTGACAAATTATGTATTTAATTATACAATGAACATTTCCACTAACGAAGAAAGGAGAAACCCTACATGTTAAAATCTATTGAAGCATATATTATCACAAACGGAAACGGTTCTGAAGCTGTAGCATTTTATAAAGATGCTCTACAAGCTGAAGTTATTTCTTACGAAACATTTGGAAATAATTGGCCAGAATGTCCTAGTGATATGAAAGATTATGTCATGAATGCTCAACTACTTGTTGATGGCAAGCGTATTATGCTATCTGATAACAATCCTAATATGTTTGACTATCAACTAGGTCATCAAGTTTCAATTGCTTTAATTAGTGATGATGTGGCAACAACTCAGCGTTTCTTTGAGAAACTCTCACATAATGCAAAAAATATAGGCATGCCTTTACAAGCTGTTCCATGGAGCCCTGCTTACGGAAACTTAACGGATCAATTTGGTGTAAATTGGCAGCTCAGTACAGAAGTATAAAATATACACTGATTGACAATTGTATATACTTTATACAAAATTTATAACATAAAGCAAAAAGTTAGAATAATGTTGTCGTTTTTTATTATTGATATAAAATTCGACATTAACCGTCTCATATTATCCATAACACAAAAGCATGAAATCAACTAAAGACGTGTTGATTCCATGCTATTTTTTATTTTACCTCTACACCTAGATACTCTCCATCACAATTCTTTTATATGCATCCATATCCTTACATACATCATATTATTTTCTCTTATCTATTATAGTTTGGTTACAAAAACTATAATCTTGTTGCTACTCTACAATTTTATATGTCTTTCTGCCTAAAATCATTTTTGTATATTTTTACAATCCCACTAGAAAGTTACCATATTTCTACAATAATTTTTCCAATATCCATTCTCTTTATAAAAATCTATTTTGTGTTATCTACAAAGTGGCTATTCTAAGCTAAACATTCGGACTATTATTTCCTACAGTTATCATCTCAATAAAAAAAGTAGCACAATCATACATTGATATAGGCTACTTTTCTCATTATTTTCGATTAACGCATCGTCACAAATTCTTCTGAACCTGTCGGGTGAATAGCAACTGTACGATCAAAATCTGCCTTAGTTGCTCCCATTCTCATGGCTACAGCAAATCCTTGAACCATTTCATCTACACCATACCCGATTCCATGCAGACCGATTACTTTTTCATCCTCTCCTTGTGTAATCAATTTCATTTTTACACTTTGTCTATGATTAGTCACAGCCGTATACATAGACGTAAATGACGTTTGATACACTTTAATATTTTCTTTTCCATACATTTGAATCGCTTCTTTTTCGCTAAGGCCAACTGTTCCGATTGCTGGATGTGAAAAAATAACAGTTGGAATAAGCGTATAATCAAATTTTGCATGTGTTTTTCCATTAAATAAGCGTTCAGACAATGCACGTCCAGCAGCAATAGCTACCGGTGTTAAAGCAGCTTTATCAATAACATCTCCAAGAGCATACACTCCTTCTACAGTTGTGTTTTGATAGTCATCTACTTGAACGTATCCTTTAGTATCTAAAGCAATTTGCGTATTTTCCAATCCTAATTTAGATACATTTGGCTGTCTTCCGATTGCCCAAATTAAACGCTCGACTTGAATATTTTCTAAACTTTCCGTGGCAAGAGTTAACATGCCGTTTTTCTGTTTTGTTACAGATACAGGTGTTGCATACTGATGTACGCTTACACCGCTATTTACCAATTCTTCATATAAAGTTTGAGAAAGCATATCATCAAATTGGCGAAGCGGCATATTAGAACGTATAATCAAATGAACATGTACCCCAAAACTATTTAGCACTCCAGCAAGTTCTACTGCAATATAACCAGCTCCCACAATCGCTACACTCTTTGGTAAACTCGTCCACTCAAAAAATTCATTTGATGTTTCTCCAAATTCAGCACCGGGAATATTAGGCACTTTAGGGCTAGAGCCTGTTGCGATTAAAATATGTGGTGCTGTATACTGTTCTCCATTTACTTCAACAGTATGATTATCTAAAAATTTAGCATATCCTTTAATAAACGTTATGCCATTATTAACAAAACTATTCGCATAAGAATGTCTAGCCCGTTGAATGTATGCTTCTCTATTTTTCAATAAAATATCAAAATTTAATGTATCTTGTTCTCCACTAAATCCATAGGCTTGTTTATACAAATTTAACGTATCTGCAATTTGTGCCCCATACCACATAATTTTTTTAGGCACACACCCTACATTGACACATGTTCCCCCTAAAAGATTTCCCTCAATGACAACAACTTTAGCCCCATACATTGCTGCACGATTTGCAGAAGCAATCCCGCCACTTCCGCCACCGATAACAATATAATCTACTTGATTCATGTGTTTTCCTCCTTGTTTATAACAAAATTTATCATAATACGTGATTCATAAAATTACAACTTTAATACCTTAACTCTTATGTATTTTATTTATAATCTATCGCAAAAAACCACAAAAATCTGTTATATAACAAAATTTATTTTTGTGTTATAACACATATAAACTCTATTTTAACAACTAAAATCTGTATTATTTTTGTGTTGACTTCTGTTATTATTTTGCTATAATGTGTATATTATCAAGGAGGTAACACTATGAAGAAAATTTTTAGTTTTTTTGCTTTAATTAGCATATTCATTTTAGGTGCATGTTCTCAGAACCAACCACAAACAAAAACCACATGGGAGAAAATCCAAGAACGTGGCACACTAAAAGTAGCTACACCAGGAACTTTATTCCCAACATCTTATTATAACGACAAAAAAGAGTTAGTTGGTTATGAAATTGAGATGTTAAAAGAAATAGGCAAACGTTTAAATGTTTCTGTTGAATTTGTACAAATCGGCGTTGCCGAAGCATTTACATCTGTTGATAGTGGTGTGGTAGATATTGCAGTAAATAACTTCGATATTACTAAAGATCGCTTAAACAAATACAATATGTCTGAGCCTTACAAATATTCTGTAGGTGGAATGATTGTACGTGAAGACGGTAGTTCTGGACTTGAAAAAGCAGATTTAAGTGACTGGAAAGGAAAACGTGCAGGTGGTGGTGCCGGTACACAATACATGAAAATTTCTGAAAAACTTGGTGCTATTCCTGTCATTTACGATAATGTAACGAATGACGTGTACTTACGTGATGTACACACTGGACGTACTGACTTCATTCCAAACGATTACTTCACTCAAGTTGTTGCAGTAGAATGGGTTAAAAAAGCATTTCCAGATATTAAAGTAAAAGTAAGTTCTGTGCAATATAACCCAACAGAACAAGCCATTGTCATGACAAAAGTTGACAATAGTGTAAAAGAAAAACTAGATGCTGTTATTCAAGAAATGAAAAAAGACGGCACATTAAAACAAATTTCTGAAAAATATTATGCTAAACAAGATTTATCAAAACCTATTGAACATGGTAAAAACTTACCAGTTATCGACACATCAAAAGAATAATTAAGATGATATTGAATTAACACGCTCATACCCAAGCATTAAATGGCTTTAAATAAGGCACTTAAAATCCTTTATTTAAAGCCATTTTTTAAAATATATAGTAAAAAAGGAGAATATTTATGAAATGGGACGCTATTTTTAATCCCGACTTAGCTATCAAGGCATTACCAACTATTTTAAGTGGTTTACCTTATACATTATCACTTTCATTAATCGGCTTTTTTCTAGGTACAATTTGTGGATTTTTCATTGCATTAATGAAATTATCAAGATGGAGAATATTACGCACTTTGGCACATATACATATTTCCTTTATGCGTGGCACACCTTTAATGGTGCTTCTATTTCTCATCTATTATGGATTACCGTTTGCAGGTATTCAATTTGATGCCATTACTGCATCAATTATTGCATTTACTATGATGTCAAGTGCCTATCTTTCAGAAATTATCCGTTCATCTTTACAAGCCATTCAAAAAGGTCAATGGGATGCCGCTTATTCACTAGGACTAAATAAACCTATTATTTATCGTAAAATTATTATTCCTCAAGCTACTCGTATTGCTTTGCCTCCTTTAAGTAATGTGCTATTAGATATGGTCAAAAGTACCTCATTAACTGCCATGATTACTGTCCCTGATATGTTTAATCAAGCAAAAATTGTTGGTGGATCACATTCTGATTACATGACAGTTTATATTGTTGTGGCATGTTTATATTGGGTCATTTGTACAACTTACGCTATTGCTCAAGGTTATTTAGAAAGCCGTTTAAATACGTATTAATTGATTATCAGCATACCTAAAAATTAGCTATACCAATCTTTACGATTTTGTGATATGCTTTAATTAGATTTATTTAGCCCTATCACTTTTTTCTTAAGTGATAGCAGCAAAAAATAATAAAAAGGAGATTATTATGATTGTAACAATAACATTAAATCCATCTGTTGATTTTCTTTATTTTTTAGATCACTTCTTAAAAGAAGGTGAACATAATCGTGTATCTAATCCAATAAAAATGATTGGTGGCAAAGGCATTAACGCAAGCCGTGTATTAAGTACGCTACAGTCTAATTTTGCAGCAATCACTATTGGTGGAGGAAGCTACTTGTCATTTTTAAATGCCCAACTGGCAAAAGATAATATTCCAGTCCACATAATTCCTACTCAAGATGAAATTCGTACAGCAATGACCTTTATGGCAAACGGAACCCATACCGAATTGGTCGAAAAAGGTCCAAAAGTTGATCAGACAATAATCCAAAAAGTACTGCAAACACTTGAGAATTTAAATACACAAGAAAAATTAGATATCATCTCAATTAATGGTTCTATCGTTTCTGATAATGAACATATTTATGCAGAACTTATCGACACATTATATCGTATATACGGTTCGGATATAAAAGTTATTTTAGATGCCTCACAAATTCAACTAAAAAATGCTTTAAAAGCTAAACAAGCACCGTATTTTATTAAACCAAACACCAAAGAACTGTCTGAATTATCGCACCAACTTATTAATACTAAAGACGATGTGATTGCCTATTTAAAAGCTGGTCATTTTTCTCATATTCCATTCGTATTGGTATCTATGGGTGAAGATGGTGGTATTGCACAATTTAATGGTCAATTTTACGATATTACTATTCCTAAAATTGAACTAGTTAATCCAACAGGTTCTGGTGATTCAACCGTTGCTGGTATTTGCCATGGACTTTCTCAACAACTACCAATTCAAGATATTTTAAAACTTGCAATGGCATGTGGTATGTCTAATGCAATGAACAAAGGAATAGGTGTGATTGATTTAGATATTGTTCAATCCCTTATCCCACAAATTACAGTATCTGCACTTTCTTAATAGAGCACATACACTGTCTATTATGTAAATTTTAAAACACTCATGCCAGCAATAAAAAAGTTGTCAGCATGAGTGTTCTTTCTCTTAATCAAAGAATATCACTTTACTATATAAAAAAATTGTGTTAATAAACTCTTTTGTGGTACTAAAAACAATACTAGTTGAAACAATAGTTTTGTTTCACGTTACTATACAAAAAATCGTGCTAGCAAATTCTTTTGGTTCACCAACACGATTTATTGTATACGTATTTTTTCTTCAATCTAACTATTTCATTTTTTGCAAAGTTTCTTCTAAAATATCCATAGTCATCATACCAGACACTTGTGCATTTAATGTCCCATCACTATTAATAAAAATATGTGTTGGAAATGCACGTATGCCATAGTTTTTAATAAAATCATCTTTCACATCAAACAATATCGGATACGTGATACCTAAACGTTCTTTAACACCTAAAATGCTGCTTTTTGTTTCATTACTTTGCAAAGTATTTTGAAATTCTACATCATTAGGATACGTAATAGATAAAAAGACTAAACTATCATCATCTTTATGTTTTTGATACGTCTTTTCAAGTTCTGGAATTTCATGTATACATGGTCCACACCATGATGCCCATACGTTGATATAAACTTTCTTCCCTTTAAAATCACTCAACTTGACTCCCTTACCATCCATATCTTTTACGCTAAAATCATAAGATTTTGCCTGTTCAATTTTAGTAACTGTACTATTTGTCGTACTTTTGTCTGATGTATTTTGACACGCTGCTAACCCTAATATTGTGAACAACAAAATAGGGAATGTGTACTTTATTGTCTTTCTCATAATATAATCTCCTTTAAAATATTGTAAAATATTTCATGATAACATAATGCATACTGCCTATAATGATAGATATTCCGATAAGAATTAATATAACGCCTGAAATAATAACCGTATATTTAATCACGTATTGATGTTTTTTCAGAATGTTTAGCAAATTCGTTGCAAATAACGACACAATGATAAATGGTAAAATAAATCCTAATGAATAGACAAAAATGAGGAGATAACTGAACAATCCACTATGTGTATTTGCATATAAGAACACACTTGCTAAGACCGGTCCTATACACGGTGTCCATGAAAAACTAAATGTAAATCCCATTAATAATGCAACCAAAGGCGTCACATGCGTTGCTTTAATTTTATGTTTTAATGAACGCTCTCTTTTTAAGAAAGTAAAACGAAGTGCTCCCACTTGAACCAGTCCCATTAAAATAATTAAAAGAGCACTTATCATTTTTATCGTATCAATATGAGTATTTAAAAATATACTAATATAACTCGTTGCAAAAGCCAAAATGAAAAATGTCAACGCAATGCCAACAACAAAAAACAAGGCATTAATTATGCTATTTTTTCGGTTAATTATCAAATTCCCATGTTCATCATATTCTTTTTTTCCTGCTAACATCGTCAAATAAATTGGAATAATCGGAATAATACACGGCGAAAAGAACGACAACATTCCTTCCATAAATAATGCCATTAACTTAAATACGTTAAAATCCAAGTTTTTTCCTCCTCATGCTTTATACCGTCATTATATAGGAGAAAGCCCCTATAAGTAAAGGTTTACGAACCGAATATATCCATTAAATCCCTAATACAAAAATTTGTCAATACTTTTTGTCGCTGACCACAGGAAAACCTGTTATTCTATTTACATCTCACTAAAAATAATATTCCTTCTCTATCTAATATTTTCCAAACACACCTATCATATTCTATGCAACATATAAATATGCATCACTTATTTATTGAACAATGTTTCTAGTTATAGACTAGATTTCTAGTCGATATTCCTACACTTATTTAATCATACTTTAACTACTCCTGTTTATTTAAGTAGAATAAACATCACTACACACTATATTTTCACTAACATACAACCCCACTCTATATTGTTTTTTACTCGTATGACTTTATTCCTCAATGTAAACATAGAGACAATTAAATGGCAACACTTATTTTTCTTTGCATAAACTAAAAATTGGCTGCTATACATTCTCTCATATAAATGTTGCACTGCTCTATAATAAAGTATATCATCCCTTCAAGTTCTATACTACACATACAAAACAATCTATTCACATACTATTTAAACAGTTTTCCAATATCTTAAACAGTAAAATCTCCTTAATGAATAAGGTGTCTTTGTTACATTATAATGGTATAAACATAAGCGTGTTGGCAAACTTTTTTGTTCGCCAACACGCTTAATGACACCTTTCATTAAAGGAACAACATTGTTATCCAACAGAGCCTTCCATTTCATAGGCAATCAATCGGTTTAATTCAACCGCATACTCCATTGGTAATTCTTTTGTAAAAGGTTCAACAAATCCCATAATAATCATTTCAGTCGCTTGACTCTCGCTCAATCCACGACTCATTAAATAAAATAGTTGCTCTTCAGATACTTTTGACACTTTTGCTTCATGTTCTAATGACACTTTTCCATTGTGCAATTCATTAAACGGAATAGTATCAGATTTAGAAATATCGTCCACTAAAATGGTATCACATTCAATATGAGAAATAGATCCTTGGGAATTTTTCCCAAATGTTACTTGTCCACGATAGTTAACTTTACCTCCGTCTTTAGCAATAGATTTTGACACAATAGAACTTGACGTTTGAGGTGCATTATGAATCATTTTAGCTCCTGCATCTTGCACTTGTCCTGCTCCAGCAAAGGCAATAGACAACATTGTTCCACGTGCATGACGTCCATTTAAATAGACACTTGGGTATTTCATTGTGGTTTTTGCCCCTAAATTTCCGTCAATCCATTCCATTGTTGCCCCTTCATAAGCTACAGCTCGCTTAGTCACTAAGTTGTATACATTATTAGACCAATTTTGGATTGTTGTATAACGGCAATACGCATCTTTTTTAACAATAATTTCAACAATAGCTGCATGTAAACTAGCACTAGAATAAGTAGGAGCAGTACACCCCTCGACGTAATGGATACTAGCACCTTCATCAACAATAATTAATGTACGTTCAAATTGTCCAGATCCCTCATTGTTGATACGGAAATAGGTTTGTAAAGGCACATCACACTTAACCCCCTTTGGTACATAAATAAACGTTCCACCAGACCATACCGCAGAATTTAACGCTGCCTCGAAATTATCACTGGCAGGCACAACTGTACCAAAATATTCCTTGAATAATTCAGGGTATTCTTGTAAAGCAGTATCTGTATCTGTAAAAATAATACCTAGTTTTTCAAATTCTGCTTTCATGCTATGATACACAGCTTGTGATTCGTATTGAACTGTTGCACCAGCCAAATATGCTCTTTCAGCTTCAGGAATGCCAATACGTTCGAAAGTTTCTTTAATTTTGTCTGGTACATCATCCCAAGAGCGTGCAACTTTTTCTGTAGCACTTTGATAATATGTAATATCCATAAAATCTAGTTCTGATAAATCAGCACCCCATGTTGGCAGTCCCAATTTATAGAATGTATTTAACGATTTCAAGCGGTACTCTAACATCCATTCCGGCTCACCTTTGCGACTTGAAATATCTCTAACAATATCTGCTGATAATCCTTTTCCTGTGGAATATAAAATTTCAGCGTCATCTTTAAATCCAAATTTATATTCAGATAGTGCTGGCACTTCACTCATAGCACACCTCTATTCTTCTATTTTTTTATCAATAATGTGTTCTAATGCTTTCCAAGCTAATGTTGCACAACGAATTCTAGCTGGAAATTTAGACACACCTTCTAATAATTCTGCATCTTTCAAGTCTACATCACTATGATGTCCTTGCACTAATTCAAAAAAATTGATAGCTTTACATTTCGCCTGTTGCAAAGTATCTCCTATAATGTTCTCCATAAGCATACTGGCACTTGCTCGACTAATAGAACATCCTTCTCCAAAAAATGTTGCATCAACAATACAATTATCTTTAATAGCCAATTGCACCGTAATCACATCTCCACATGTTGGATTTTTAAGTTCTATATAATCTGTTACTGGAATAACTTTATTATACCGTCTAGGATTTTGTGAATGATCCAGTATTACTTGTCGGTATAATTGATCTAATTTTGACAAGGCACTCATTTAAAATACTCCTTTACACGTTTTAAAGCAATAATAAACTGTTCGATGTCATCAAGCGTATTATAAATATACACACTTGCACGTACTGTTGATGATACGTTTAAATATCGCATTAACGGCTGTGCACAATGATGTCCTGCTCTAAGCGCAATACCCTCCATATCTAATCCTGTTGCTACATCATGTGGATGGATAGGATTTAGATTAAACGTCACAATACTCTGACGTAACGTCATATCAGTTGTGCCATAAACTGTCAATCCTTGAATATCTTTTATTCCATTTAGTAAATGTTCAGTTAAAAGGCGATTATGCTTGTCAATAGTATCTAATCCAATATTTTGTATCCACTTGATACTCTCACCTAAAGTAATGACACCTAGAATATTTGGTGTTCCTGCTTCAAACTTATACGGTACCTGTGCCCATGTACTCGAGAATTTGTCAACTTGATTGATCATATCTCCACCAAATAATACAGGCTTCATCACTTCCAACCATTTATGTTTTCCATAAAGCACCCCTGTTCCTGTTAATCCTCCTAGTTTATGTCCACTAAAAGCAACAAAATCGTATTTGGACACATTGACGTGTCGATGTGGAACACTTTGAGCACCGTCAACAACAATGACACCACCCTTAGCATGCACTAAGTCACTTAATGTATCAATATCATTACATACGCCTAATACATTACTGCATTGTGTAACAGCTATAATTTTTGTGCGTTGAGATACCATAAAAGACACCTTATGCACATCAATGTATCCGTCTTGAGTCACTGGCATGTACACTAGTTTTGCATGTTTTCTCTTAGCTAATTCTTGCCACGGTATCAAATTAGCATGATGTTCCAACACAGACACAAATATTTCATCATCTTCTTGAACAAAATATTCCCCAAAACTTTGTGCTACTAAATTCAAACTTGCCGTTGTTCCACTCGTAAACACAATTTCTGAACTTTTTTCAGCTCCAATAAACTGTTGTACAATCTGTCTAACCTGTTCATATTGGTCACTTGCTCTTTGAGAAAGCGTATAAACACCACGATGAACATTCGCATAATCTGTATTCATAAAATGGGTCATGCGTTGTTGTACAGATAAAGGCATAGGTACACTAGCTGCACTGTCTAAATAAACATAAGGTTCATCGTTTACAAGCTGATTAAATATTGGAAATTCTTGTCTTATATCCACTATACTTCACCTAATTTGCTATCCATAACATCAATTAACTCACGTTGAACACTTTGTAATGGAATAGCTGAAATAACGGTTCCTAAAAAACCACGAATAACTAATTTTTCTGCTTGAACACGTGGAATACCTCGACTTGTTAAATAAAATAATTGTTCTTCATCAACTTGTCCAACACTAGCAGCATGTCCTGCAGTCACATCATTTTCATCAATTAATAAAATTGGATTAGCATCACCTCTAGCGCTATCTGAAAGCATAAGCACACGGCTTTCTTGCTGAGCGTCTGCTCCTTTTGCACCTTTAATAATATGCCCTATACCATTAAATGTTAAAGTCGCTTTATCCATGATCACACCGTGTTGTAAAATATGCCCTACAGAATGTTTCGCATAATTTGTAACACGTGTATCTATTCCTTGAATTTGTTTACCACTAGAAATAGCCACTACTTTAATATGACTTGTTGCACCTGTTCCAACTAAATCTGAATCAAAATCTGCTATAAGATTTCCGTCATTTAATGCACCAATCGCCCAATCAACATTAGCATCTTTTCCAATATTGCCTCGTCTATTAACATAAGCAACACTTGTTTGAGCCAATCTATCCATAGCTGCATATTTCACTTTAGCACCGTCTAAAGCAATAACTTCTACAACAATATTAACAGAATTTTCCTTAGTGCCAAATGTCATTAATTTTTCAACATAACTCACTTGGCTATTACTATCGGCTACAATAAGCACATGCTTTGCAAATAATTCTTGAACACTGCTATCTTGAATAAGTATAGCCTGAATAGGCTCATCAATCACGACATTCTTTGGCACATATAAAAACAAACCGCTATTCATATATGCTTGATGAAATGCTGTCAATTTATCTTCATTATAGTTTACAGCTCCATTCAAATACTTTTGAACTAATTCTGGATAATCATGCATAGCTGTGAATAAGTCCGTTAAAATCACACCTTGCTCAACTAATTCTATTGGGAGTTGTTCAAAAATAGTACGTGTCCCATATTGAATAATCATAGGTTTATCATGATCTAAATTAGGCAACACACCATATCCACGCTCATCACTTTGATCTTTACTCTCTAAGGTTTTATCAAATAACTTCCAACGGTTAAATTTCACACGTTCAATGACAGGAAGTGATAATTTTTCTAATTGTTTATATGCGTCTAAGCGTCTTTGTAAAAACCATTCTGGTTCTTGTCTTGTCTTTGAAAATAAGGTTAATTGTTCCATATTATTCACCATCAATCTCAATATCTAAACCTAATTCATCACGTATCCCTTTATAGCCCTCTGCTTCTAAGCGTTTTGCTAGATTAGCATCACCTGTTTTGACAATTTTTCCACCCATCATAATATGCACAATATCTGGCTCAATATAGTTTAATAAACGTTGGTAATGTGTGATAATCAATGAGCCAAATCCCTCTCCTCGCATAGCATTAACACCTTTAGATACTACTTTTAATGCATCAATATCTAAACCAGAATCTATCTCATCTAAAATTGCAAAACTTGGTTCAATCATCAATAATTGTAAAATCTCATTTCTTTTCTTTTCTCCACCAGAAAACCCTTCATTTAAATAGCGTTCTGCCATTTCCTCCGGCATATCTAATAGAGCCATTTTTTCATCTAATTTTTGGATAAACTCACGTACTGATATTTTATCATCTTCTGAACGACGAGCGTTTATAGCCGCACGCATAAATTCAGCATTTGTAATCCCAGCAATTTCACTTGGATATTGCATAGCCAAAAATAAGCCAGCACGTCCACGCTCATCTACTTCCATTTCCAAAACATTTTCACCATCTAATAAAATTTCCCCCTGTGTTACAGTATAGCTAGGATGTCCCATTATTGCCGCTGAAAGTGTGGATTTCCCTGTTCCATTTGGTCCCATAACAGCATGAATTTCACCTGTTTTAATTGTTAAATTGACACCTTTTAAAATTTCTTTATCTTCAATTGACACATGTAAATCTTTAATTTCTAAAATCGCCATAACTACCTCTTCTTTTCCTTTTTCTCTTTTCTATTTTAAATAATTCTACATAAAAATACAAGAAAAGATGATTATATTGTAACAAAACTGTACGTTTACATTATCTTTTCATGTAAAAATGACACCGTATTATATTCTGCCTTATTTATATCTCTGCATTGCAGTATATATTTTCCTAAAACAATGGTTAATTACCATCTTTACATTAGCTTCCCATAAAAAACATTTTTCAGCAATTAACATAGTTCTTAAAACATATATGACACTATAATATACGCATTTTAAGTTATTTTTACTACATCATTTTCCTTATTTTTTGTTCTACAAGAGATAAATTGATAAGTCTATCTCTACTAAGAGTAAAAAACGGCTTTAATTTAAGGCATTCATCTACCTATTTTAAAGCCGTTTAAGTTAGTAACGAATGTTTCGTATACCACTAATTTTCCTATGACATGTTAATAGTACTATCTTACATATTTGCTGAGGATATCAAATCACATAATAGCAGATGATGGTGTCACTAACGGAATAATCGCATAATATCGTTGAATGTTACTGCAATAACCAATACTATCATAATTCCCGCACCAACCATAGTCACAATCATTTCTTTTTCAGGACTGATTGGTTTTCCACGAAGAAGCTCAATACTATTTAATAAAATTTTTCCACCGTCTAATACAGGAATTGGTAACAAATTCATAATACCTAAGTTAATACTTAGCATGGCAGTAAACCAAATAACAGCAATAAACCCTTGTTCTGCCACTTGACCAGTCGTTTGTGCAATCGCTACTGGACCACCAAATTGTTGAATATCCAAACCTTTAGTAAACATATTGCCTAAAACGGAAAAAATATTTGTTGCAATTCGCCAAGATTCTGTAAACCCATACGTTATTTTACTCATAACATCTGTATAATGATAAGGGGACACCCCTATTTTTCCGTCTTGTAACACAACTTTATACGTATGCTTTGTCTGATTTTCTTTTTCAACTTCTATACTTACGTCTTGCTGGACGTTAGTTTCCTTAGCTTTTCCTAATTCTTGCACAATACTTTGCCACGTTGGTGTACTTTGCCCATTAACAGATACAATTTTATCTCCATTTTGAATACCTGCTAGCAATGCAGAGCTATTGTCTACGACTGATATTTTGTTAGACTGCCCACTTACACCCCCACTGATGAAAGCAAATAAGATAAACAATACAATCCCTAAAATGAAGTTGTTCATAGGTCCAGCAAAATTAACTAACATTTTTTTCAAGGGATGAATAGATTCTATTTGTTTTTCAATGGGTGCCACTTGAATTTCTGTCCCATTTTCTTCAATAAATGTCGCTTCTTTTGATACTGATAAAGTCACAATGTCTGAATTTCCTACCATAGTTCCAGTAAGTATCATCTCTTTTTCTAAATCAGATGCATGCACTTCAAACGGAACTGCATTAGCAATAATTTTTTTTGTATTGGTATTAATAGTGTGTACGACCTGATTGTCATCTTGAACAATCGTAATCATCTGTCCAGCTTTCAAAGGCTCAACATCATCCCCACGCCCAGCTAAACGTACATATCCCCCTATTGGTAACATACGGATAGTATACGTGGTTCCATTGTGACGTGTTGCAAAAATTTTAGGTCCCATACCTATAGCAAATTCTCTTACTAAAACACCTGATTTTTTCGCAAAATAAAAATGTCCAAATTCGTGAATAGTGACAATCACACTAAACACAAGTAAAAATATAAAAATTGTCATTGTTTTCTTTCCATTCTTATGATTTTTTATGTCTTTTTCTAAAACTTATTCTCACCAAATAGTTACATTCACTCCTAAACACTGTTCAGTTATAGTGCATCAGCGTTCTATTGTTACCCTAGCACTTTTTCTCCGTTCATATCTCAAGTTCCATCATTTTCTAATGCTATCTTAGTCAATCGAGTTGCATTTTACACTGTCTTGAAAAATACTGCTCTTTGTTTGTATTCTACCTTACTTTACAACAATTAAACACTTTTTATCCTTAGCTTATCGCGTAAAATACCTCTCCTATCTTAAAATAATTAAGAGTAAATGGCAAGCGACTACACTAAAAAGAGTGCTATCAAAGCGATCGAGTACACCTCCATGTCCAGGAAATAATTGTCCAGAATCTTTAACAGAATAAAATCTTTTAAGCGCAGATTCGACTAAATCTCCTAATTGACCCGCAATTGATACACTTAGTCCAAGAAAAGTTACCCCTACTACATCTAAGTGAAAAACTGGATACGCCATATAAAAACCTAATGTAAATATTACTGCTAACAACACTCCACCAATAGAGCCCTCAATTGTTTTATTTGGACTAATATGAGGAGCAAGTTTTCTTTTTCCACACGCACGTCCTACAAAATAAGCACCTGAATCTGTTACCCATGTTATCATTAATGTGAATAACATTTCCAAAAAACCAAATTGACGAATGCTTAAAACATAATGTCCACCTAAACCAACATATAATGCACCTAGCGTAACAACACCTACACGCTCAAATGAAAATTTATTTTCTGAAAACACTGTAATAATTAATAGTAAAAAGGAACATAAACTTAGTAATAATAAAGGGCTTATCCTAAAATAAGTGTAGTACCTTTCCGGTAATGCCAAGCCAACTGTGGCTACAACTCCAATAATGGTTTCAGGACTTTTTAAACGAATATTTGCCATTTGCATAATTTCTAAAAAAGCCAATATAACTAAACCAACAATCGCAATCTCAAATGAAATGCCACCAAACCATACTAATGGAACAAGCAGTACAAGAGCTGCAACGGCAGTTAAAATTCTTTGTAGCATCTTTTTCCTCCTCTTTTATAGACCACCATACCGGCGATTTCTCTTTTGATAGACTGCAATTGCTTCTTCCAGAGCAGCTTGTGTGAAATCTGGCCAAAATACATCAGTAAAATAGCACTCGCTATACGCAATTTGCCATAACATAAAATTGCTGATACGTTGCTCACCACTAGTTCTAATTAATAAATCCGGCTCAGCATATTGCCCTAAATGACTAGACCATAAATGATCACTCACAATTTCTTCAGTGATATTTTGTGGATTTTCAGAAAATTCCACAGCAATTGTTTTAATCGCTTCTACAATTTCTGCACGAGATCCATAATTTAACGCAAAGTTTAAAATCATGCCATCATTATGTTGTGTTTGCAAAACAGCATCTTTTACGGCTTTTTGCGTATGCTCAGGTAAAGCATCAATAAACCCAGTTGTTGTGACACGAATATTGTTTTCTTGTAACTCTGGAATAAATGTGCTAAAAAAGTCAATAGGTAATTTCATTAAAAAAGATACTTCATCATTTGGTCGTTTCCAATTTTCTGTGGAAAAAGCGTATAATGACAACACTTTAACACCTAATTTTTTAGCATGTAACGCTATTTTTTTTACAGTCTGCATACCTTCTTTATGTCCAGCAATACGTGGCAACAGCTTTGCTTGCGCCCAGCGTCCATTACCGTCCATAATAATAGCAATATGTTCTGGAATGGCACCATTACTGTCAAATTGTACTTGTTTATCTTGTTTTTTTCGGGAAAAGAAAAACATAAATCACCTTACTCCTATGTAGTTTCCTCTATTTTAACACATATTGACAAACTACTCCATGACAAATAAACATTATAACAAATATATTAAGAAATTTTTAAGATGCTTTACTTTTTTCCCTATTTTTCTTAGACTGTTAAACAAGAGAAAATTAAGGAGTTTTTATGTATACAACATCTCAAGACATTGCAACTGGGCAATCTTTTGGTAAAATCATTCTCATTGGTGAGCATTCTGCCGTTTATTGTAAGCCAGCAATTGCTCTCCCTTGTACAGCAGTAAAAACCCAAGTAAATATTAGCCCAGCAGAAAATGGTATATATATTTATTCAGACTTGTATCAAGGTATCATTGATGACATGCCTGAATTATTACATAGCTTAAAAGTAATTATTCATGCTACTTTATTACACTTAAATCAAGAAAAGGCATCTCTACGTATTCACATTCGTAGCTCAATTCCAATTGAGCGAGGCATGGGATCAAGTGCAGCAGTTTCTACGGCGATTATCAAGGCCTTGTTTCATTACTTTCATAAATCCCCTAAAAAACAAGAGCTTTTTCATCTTGTGAATATTTCAGAAAAAATAGTACATGGTAATCCTAGCGGCTTAGATGCAACAATTATCATCAATCAAACCCCTCTTTTTTTCAAAAAAGATAACCCTATGATTCCGCTTAATATTCAAACAAAAGGCTTTTTAGTTATTGCAGATACTGGAATTACAGGACGAACAAAACAAGCGATTGACAAAGTATTTTGGTTAAAAAAACACCATCCAAAACAACACCATATCATTATGAGCAATTTAGAAAAACTAACCATTAAAGTGGGAAAAGATTTAATTTACGGAAACATCAAACAACTAGGAGAACACTTAAGTAAAGCGCATCTCCAATTACAATTTTTAGGTGTATCGCACCCCAAACTTGATTCTCTTGTTAAAACAGCTTTACACTATGGTGCCTTAGGGGCAAAAATGACTGGTGGTGGCATAGGTGGCTGCATGATTGCTGTTACTGAAACAAAACAAATGGCTCAGCATATTGCCACTCAATTAGAAAATCACGGTGCCACACAAACATTTATTCAAGCCTTATCTTAATTGTTTAATAAATCCTGTTTATATAAAGCACTCCTATTTTGATTTATTAAACACTAAGCATAGGAATCGGGTAGATTCTTTTTGAATAACAACACCCCATTTTCATAAACCATATCACACCTTGTTCACATTCAAAGTCTACCCTTTCCACAAAAACGGGTCTACGTCACATAATGTTGACGTAGACCCTCAATCTTATAATTTATCTAATCACTTATTAGAACACTTTCTTTGTTTACTAGCACGATTTATTGTAGTAAGTGCAGTGACCTACACTCGTTATTTAGCTAACTACACTTTCCATTTTTTCCACTCAATTGAAATAGTTTCATTCACACTCAAAGCACAAATGTACACATGCTTAACAGGTTTTTCCAAAATAGCCTCAAGTGCATTGGCATAAACAGATAGCTGATTTGTATATCTTTCTATCAATACATTTCGTGCATTTTTGTGCGTTACATTGTCCGTCTTAAAATCGTACAGCACAATACCCTCGTCTGTTTCTATATATCCATCTACAATCCCATGAACAAGCACTTTTTCATCTAAATGTAATTCATTTGGGAATAACTGACTTGCTTTAACAACTAATGAAAAAGGCACTTCTCGTGATACATGTTTAGCATGTGCTATCATATATTGACCAAATGAACTTGAAAAGAAATGAAATAACTGTTCTCTGCTCAACTTTTCACCGATTTGAGTGGACAGTAACTGATTAGACACTAACCATTGAATATGCTGCTCAATACTGTTCCATGTTATTTGTTCCTCTAAAGGAATAGTTTGCATAAATAAATGTATAGCATTTCCTAATGTAGCTCCATTTACTTCTTGAGCATGCTCCATAAATTTAGGCTTTTTAAATTCTTTAACAACATACCTATTGCTGCCTAACATTTCCATTTGCAACACATCAGGGTCCTCAATCATTCGCTTCAGTTCAGAAACTGATTGATAGCTAGTGGTTCGTGTCGCTGCTTCATAAGGATAGTGATAATGCATCTGATAAATAAGTTTTTCTATGCTCTCTTGTTTAAAATGCTCGTTTTGTTGGTTCATCCACTCTTGAATAGTTGTTTTTACAGCATCTCCTTTAAGCACATTTTTTAGAGCATCATTCGTGTAAAACGATAGCGTGTACTGTACGGGAAAATGTGCTAATTCTGTAGGATAATGTTTTTCTACTAAATACTTATTATTAGCACAACGATGACGCATCAATGCCATACTGACCCAACCTAATAAGGACTGACTTTGCAAACGACTCGCTACGGGCAAAGTAATTGGCTTATGCTCTTGAATCATTTCTAAACTTTCCCAATATTCCTTCTCATTTTGACAACTTCCCACTAAAAATAATTGTTCTTTAGCACGTGTTAAAGCAACATATAACTTACGCATTTCCTCTGCCAACATCTTTTTTTCTTTAAATTGCATCATGCCTATACGTGCTAAAGTTGGGTATCTCCACTTATATTCATGGTTAAAATAGTCACTCCCAAAACCATATTCTTCAGTAAAAATATATGGTTTATGCAACTCCTGCTTATTAAATGATTTTCCCATATCCATAATAAATACAATAGGAAACTCTAATCCCTTACTAGCATGAATCGTCATAAGCTGAACAGCATTTTCTGAATGTGCTATATGGGAAACTTCGGCTAAATCATTATCTTTTTCTTGCATTTTTTCAATAAATCTTACAAATTGAAACAGTCCTTTAAATTGTGTTTGTTCGTATGATTTAGCATGTTCATACAAGGCATGCAAATTTGCTTGTCGCTGTTTTCCAGAAGGCAAAGTCAAAACATAATCTAAAAATTGAGTATCTTGATAAATTGTCCAAATAAGTGCAACTAAAGACTCCTTATGTGCCATAAAACGCCATTTTTCTAAACGTTCTAAAAACACACATAATTTGTCATAAATATGATGATGAAAGTCATTTTGCACAATACTTTTTTCACGATAATGATTAACAAATTGCAAGACAGCATGAAAGTAATTTCCTGTCCTTTCATTAATTCGAATGGCTGCCAATTCATTCTCGTCTAATTGTACAATTGGCGAACGTAAAACAGAAACAACAGGAATATCTTGATATGGGTTATCAATGATTCTTAATACCGACATCATAATCATCACTTCTGTCCGTTGAAAATACGTATCGGCTTGACTGACAAAAATTGGAATAGTGTACCGTTCAAAAATTTCTTGAATAATGACATTATGCTTACGTGTTGGCACTAAAAGAACAATATCTTGATAAGTTACTGGTCGCTTTTGTCCGTTATCTTGAATAAGTACTTGCTGTTGAATTAACTCATTAATTTTATGAGCAACCATTGTAATCTCTCCCTCAGCCTTACTATCAATCATAAAGCGTTCATCAACATCTCCTAACAGTTCTCTTTGTGGAGTAGTCTGTTCTTTTTCATAAAGAAGTACAGTTAATGGATACTGCTCATCTTGTTCAAAAGACATGTTTCCTTGTACAAGCATAGCATCTTGATCATAGAGCATATCTCCAACTTGTTTATCCATAATTTGTTTGAAAATAAAATTAACGCCTTGTAGCACACTCCCACGAGAGCGGAAATTTTCCGCCAAAATGATACGTTCTCCCCCACTTTTCTGCCCATAAGCTATATATTTTTCCAAAAACAGACTGGGTGTTGCTAAACGGAATGAATAAATAGACTGTTTCACATCTCCTACCATAAATAAATTGTTCCCATTTGTTAAGTAACTTAAAATGGCCTCTTGTAGACGGTTCACATCTTGATACTCATCAACCATAATTTCATTAAACTGTTCCTTAAACTCTTTGGCAATCGCACTTTCGTAACGTGTACCGTCCTTTTGTATAGGGGCTAAAATATCTAAAGTAAGATGCTCTAAGTCACTAAATTCCAACACGCTAGCTTCTCTTTTAGCTTGTGTGTAACGCTCTGAAAACAATTTAACAACACGCACAACCTCCTCAATAAATGGAGCTTGTTGATGTAGTAACTCTAATTGTCTATCTTGTGTCCCGTTAAAAATTTGCTTTTGTAAATGTGTTATCGTGTCTTTAATTGTATCTCTAATTTTTTTCGCTTTATTAGCCAAATCTTTTAAGGTATCATCATCTTTTTTTCCTGCACCTTTCCACCGTTCAAAGTTAACATTTTGCACAGCCTCATATATATCATCAAAATTAGACTGTTGATTTAATTTCTGTTGAATAAGATAAATATGTTGGTAATCTTGCTCTAATATTTCCACGCTTTTTTGTAGCGTACTCTCTCCTTTAAGAAAATGTATCGCATACTCTAATTGTGCTATACTCTCTTCAATGACAGCTTGCACATTTGGTCTAATCAACTCTTGAAACAACTGACTAGATCCTAACTCTTGAATGGTGTATAAATCGCTCAAATGATTTAACCATTTATCTGGATATTCATTAGATAAGGCAAAGGCATGCAATGAAAAAACCAATTCTGTTAGACTGTCATCATATTTATCACTAGAATAGGCTTTAGCTAACTGAATAAATGAGTCTTCTTGATAAAGTTTTTCTTTTAATTGCAGCCATACATCTTCTTTAAATAATGCAATTTCAGTATCATCACTCATCAATCGACAATTCGGATCTAAGTGAACTAAATAAAAATATTGACGAATTAACTTCAAACAAAATGCGTGAATAGTACTAATGTATGCCTGTGGCAACAAAGAAATTTGCATTTGCAAGTGCCGTTTTATAGTATCATCAACACTTTGATTAATCTCTTCTTTTATCACACGTTCTAAACGTTCTTTCATTTCCAAAGCAGCCGCTTGAGTATACGTTACCACAACGAGTTGCTCAATAGATACACCTTTTTTTAATTTTTCTACAATTCGTTGCGTTAATACTGTTGTTTTTCCGGAACCAGCAGAAGCCGATACTAAAATATTTTGTCCCTCTTGGAAAATAGCACGCCATTGAGCATCTGTAAATTTAACATTACTCGGCTTAATTGGTATCATGTTGCTCACCTACCTTTCCACGAATTAATGACATGACATCTTTATGTTTAATAAATTGTCGATAGTGATTTTCTGGTAAAGTTGCATCAAATAAAGAAATACTGCGAAATTCTCGTAAAGATGGTGTAAATAATTCATCTTTAAAAGGTTGCAAACGAATATCACCTGCCAAAATCCGTTCTCCTGCTTCCTTAATTTTTATTTTTAAATATTCAAACAATATAACTAAATCCTCGTTGAGAACCGTAGGCATGGTTTTTTGTTTATCATAAGTTTGCTTAGTGGTCAGTTTTGCTTGATAAAACAGCCCATTGCCATCCACGGTTTGCATACTTTCTTCATCTAGCGTCAATAGTCCTGTCAATTTAGGTGGGGTATGTATCAATTCACTAGGACTGAGCATAATGTTTTGAACTGTTTCATAAGCGTTATTCACATGATAATAGAAAGCACCCATTGAGTGTTTATCCTGTACTTGCAATTTCTCTCTATTTTGATTCAACACATATAAATATGTCACTAATTGTAAAGATAATCCCTCAAAAAAACGATTAAAGTCAAATTTTTGCTGACTTGATTTATAATCAACAACACTGAGAAATTTCTGATTAATAACATCAATTCTGTCAATTTTTCCACGCAAAATAAGTTGACGATTATTTTCCACATAAATAGGTGGAATAGAAAGCAAACTATCTTGTCGACTAGAAAAAATGCTCTCCGTTAACAAAGTGTGTACATTAATCGTTTTTGCATAATCATGTAGACGCATGATCACATGCTCCAATGTATCACTCAATAAATATTTCGTAAATGCCATACGGTTATTCATATAAAACAATCTATATTGAGGTTGATTGAATACGGATTGACATACATCATCAACAATACGTTTTAACTCATCAGTTGTTAAATTTTGAAACACAAGTTGACGCTGCTCCAAATAACGATACAGCACGTCTAATGTATCATGAAAAACATTTCCAACATCAGCGGATCGTAATTGCAATAATTGTCTTTCTTTTACATGCAGTCCATATTGTAAAAAATGACTATACGGATCTTTAAAATAACTTTCTAACTGGGATACCGATAAAGCCAACTGTTTAGGATATAACTCCATGGCTAATTCAAGTTTTGCTGGAATATTTTTATAATAAAACCCTTGTTTTAAATGTTTAAACTGATGGGCTAGTGTATCATGTTTTTCAATATAATCTATCAAATGTTTCGTCCGTTCATCTAACATACTTTGTCTATCATAAGCCTGACGAATATCTATAATCACTTGCCGTATCACTTGTGTTGTTTTTCCATATTTTGCTAATGTATGCTTATGTTTAAAACGTCTATCCAATAACTCTATGTACATAGAGCATTCCTGTTGCATACTTGGATAAAATAAATAAAGTTTTTCAGTAGCACTAGCAAATACTTGATATGCAACAAACGGCTCAATTAACGTACGATAGGTGCTATCCAAAACTAAATAAGACTGATTAGATAACACACTAGAAAACATAGCTCTCTCTTGATTGGATAATAAACTCAAATTTTCATACGACTTAGGAAACTGCTCTGCACTTGCTCCTATAACAAAGACAACTTTACTAGGATGTTCACGATTTGTATCTAAACTTGAAATCGTCACTTGATCTAAACTTGGTGGTACAGAACTGTACTCTGCCTGCTCAAAACCTTCAAATAAAATTGTATAGAAATCATCTAACTGAAAGGGCTGATTTCCTAATACCATAACAAACTCATCTAATAACTGTCCAAACATCTCCCATGCTTGTTCATGTTCCCTAGCCCGTTCTAATTGTCCTTTATCAAGCAAATCATCACGCCAATGAATCAATTTGTCCATAACACCCATTTGCTCAAAAAATTGATACAATATTACACTTGCCTCTTTCATTGTCCTAGCCTGTTCCAATTGAGTTTGAAACGGCAAAATTGCATCCACAATTTGAAGCCTTAGCGATTGATTTTCCCACGCTGCATCATGAGTCCACCAATATTTCCCTTGATACCCGTTTGCTAACAATTCATTCTCTAATTGATCAACATCATAACGTTCCTCTCCAACAATTAGCTCTGTTCTCAATAAACGCATGACATCTTGATATTGCCAATTTCTTTTTTGTAGATGATATAAAGACGACAAACACTCCACTAGTGGATGATATGCCATAGATTCAGCATTATCAATAAATATCGGAATATCATTCTCCTTAAAAATTGGCTTAATTAACATTTCATACGATTCCACCTGACGCATCAACACATGAATATCTTTATAGCGATAATGTCCACTGGACACTAAAGCATGAATTTCATTAGCTACTGCCTCTACTTCTGCCTGTTTGCTCGCAAATGCTTGAGTAACTATGGCATCTTGTTCCATAGGATTTTGAGTGTACTGGTACCCTTTTTGAAAAATATCTTTCCAATACTCTAAAACATCTAATATCCCTTTACTATAACGCTCTTTACCTTGCTCAATCTGTCTAATAGGTAGACAATTTATATCATGCATTCTTGCCAACTGCCATAGTCTATGATACGTCTGTTTAGACACATACGTTAAGGGATCAAACACATCACAATGAATATCTTTAGCCTCTAAAGCTAAACTAACAGACACTTTATATGCTTGTTTTAATAAAGCCAAAATAATAGACTGCTCCTTAGCTGTAAAACGATGATACCCATACACATAAATTGCTGTTTGTGATAAATCCAATTGTAAAATGCGTTGCACTAGTTGATCATAAAGATCCTCTTTTTCAATATACTGCCCAATGAGTTGCTCATTAAATAACTGATACAAATAATTTAATTCATTGATTTTTTGACTATTTTTTTTAATGCTGGAATGCTTGGAATAATGCTCTTCAAAGGCATTCAAATCTTCAGTTGAAATAGTCCCCCCACGGAATTCTAAAAATAAATCTGTTAACTGTTGAATAAATCCAGAATGCCTAATATCGCCACGATATACGCTTAATTCGTTTTCATGCTCCAGTAAAATATGGCGGACAAGCATTGTTAATCCAACTTTACTTAGTGAAGTTTTAGACAAAATTCCAGTATCCTTTAATAAAAACCACGCTAATCTGGAAAAACTATAAATTTGTACACGAATACTGCCTCCAAGTATTGAATTTTCTCCCATTAAATGTGATAATACACTTAGTTCGGAATCAAATTTGATATGCTCTGGGACGAGATAAAAAATAGTGTTTACATGTTGTGTCTGTAATAGTTTAGACATATCTTGAACAATCCATTGCTGTTTGTTGGCTGTTATATCACCTAAAATGAACTCTAACATAATGCTCTCCTTCACTTTGATTCTAACGTTTTACAGTCAATTTATAAATATAAGGAGATTTATATGAACAAAAAAGAATCACGTCATCAATTAATACGCTCTTTAGTCCTTGAACACACTATTCAAACGCAACAAGAACTGCAAGAACTTCTTGCTCAAAATGGCATTTCTGTGACACAATCTACTTTATCACGTGACATTAAAGACTTAAATTTAATTAAAGTTAATGAAGTCGATTACTCCTATTATGCTATTTATAGTACTTCCCAATCAAAATGGGCAAAACGTTTAAGTTTATATATGGACGATGCGCTTCTATTGCTTCGCCCTGTTCAACATACGGTTATTTTAAAGTCATTACCTGGATTAGCTGAATCTTTTGGATCAATTTTAGATAAACTAAACATTCCAGAAATCGTGGCAACAATTTGTGGTGACGACACTTGCTTAATTATTTGTGAAACAAACGAAGATGCCAAGCGTTGCTTTGAGCAACTAAAATCATATACACCACCACATTTTTTCAAAAAATAACCAAATGTTATAACTTGCCATAAATTATACTATACATTATAGCATAAAGTCCGATTAAGACGAACAACCAAGTTAATCTTGAATTTTAATATTGATTTTTATATAATGGAAACACGTGGTTCGAAACCCTCCCACGAAAAAAAACTAGGAGGCATATTATATGCAAAAATATTTTTCAACTAAGGAGTACATTATAACGGCTTTAATTGCCGCAATTTATGTTGTATCAACATTATTGTTGGCACCTATCTCGTATGGTATTATTCAGTTTAGACTGTCCGAAATTTTAAACCATTTATTAGTGTACAACAAAAAATTTATCGTCGCCTTAACATTAGGTGTATTTATTGCTAATTTTTGGTCACCTTTTGCACTATACGATATTATTTTCGGAACCGGAGCAACTTTTTTATGCTCTCTTATTTCAATCGTTGCGTTTAAATATATTAAACATAAACACATACAATTTATATTTAATACGCTTAACTTCTCATTTATTGGTATGGTTCCAATTACACTAATGATTATCGCTCTAGGTGATTCAAATACATTTTTTGCAATATATTTTCCATTGGTATTGAGTGAACTAATCATTTTAGGTGCTGGACAAATCGTTTTACACCTTTTACATAAAAAAATCAATTTATCAAGTTACTTGAATGATAAATAACTCAAAACTGTATAACTTTAGCATAGACTAATGTTATACAGTTTTTTAGTGTATCCTTTCTTTGTTATATGGTTAATATACTGTTCATTTCATATACAAACTATTATCCAATACCGACTATACTCACTAAAAAATATCAAATATTTTAGTCTAATGATATAAGGAATTGTATTATCACACGTGTGTTATCCTAATTAAAGCAATATAAACTAAACATTTTATCCATTAAAACCATTCCATACTAACTTAACATCTTTCTTGCGTTATTTAAATATAATGTCCTAAATTGCTCTTCGTCAAATTATATGCTAAAAAACAGTTTTGCTTCACTATATAAATTAATTCGCCAAAACGATTTATTGGATACCTCTATCAATATTTAAATGAAAGTAGCTATTTTTATGATGCACTGCCTATTTTTTATGTGTACACTTCTAAAAATCTAAAGAATTCACTTATTTTTTTACCATATTCTCAACAGGAAAAAAGATTCTAACTAACAAAATCTGCAAAAAAATCAACGTTTATAGACAAAGATTTCTTGCAAATTTAAAAGATTACTCTATCCAACATTTATTTTTTTAAAGTCAAAGTACAACAATTTATCAAATCATCATTACTTTTATTTAGATAGAATTCAAAAAACTAGCAAGGTTCAATGTTTTTTATCATTGACACTTGCCAGTCTAATCTAAATTTTTATGTTAGAGTAATATATGACGTCTTATCTTACTGAATTACTCATCACTCACTAAAAAATGAAGTGATTCCAATTCAGCTTGAATATCGTCTAAAATTTCCTTTGTATCAGCCTCAACCAGATGATATTGTATACCATCTGTAGTTAAATCAATCAAGCATTTAAATCCTTGAGCTTTAAATTTCTCAACAAACTGTTTGATACAACGCCGACTTTGTATATTTAATGCAACTTCTATTTCACCATAGATAGGGTGTTTTATTCTTACATTTTTTACCACACCACCGTTGTCTATAATCGCTTGATATTTTCTCACAATATCTTCACGTTTATGTTGCACTTTAAAGATGCGACTATATTTTCTTTCTGATTTTTCTCGATGATATAAATATCCTCGATTAGTACTTAAAATGGTTTCTCCATTAGCTTTTAGTACTGCAATATCTTGCACGATAACCTGTCTAGTGACATCAAAATTATCCGCCAATTTTTGTGCATTAACTGCTCCCTTTGCATTTTTTAATGCATGTAATATTTTTTTTCTTCTCTCTTCTACATTTTTCAACTTTCTTCCCTCAACCGTTTCTTACTTATTTGCAAAAAACTTAACGGCTAATTGTGCACCGACCTTAGCGTTATTTTTTACTAATTTGATATTAGCCTCTAAACTTTTTCCATCTGTTTTCTCAACAATTTTCCCTAATAAAAACGGCGTGATATCCTTCCCTACGATACCATTTTCCTCCGCTTCTTGAACAGCTAATGCAATAATTTCATTAATGTATTCAGGATCTAAAGCATCTTCATGTGGAATTGGGTTAGCAACTACCACACCACCTTTTAAGCCTAAATTCCATTTTGTATCAATCATATATGCAATATGCTCTAGACTATCTGAACTTAAAGCTAGTGGTAACCCACTATCTCTTGTAAAGAATGCTGGTAAGTTTTTCGTACCATACCCTACAACTGGAACACCTTTTGTTTCTAAGTACTCCAAAGTAGCTGGTAAATCTAAAATAGACTTAGCTCCTGCACAAATGACCGTCACACTTGTTTGTGCAAGTTCATCCATATCCGCTGAAATATCAAGCGTACTTTCCCAACCACGATGAACTCCCCCTAGTCCACCAGTGACAAAGAATTTAATACCCGCTAATTCAGCAGCAATCATTGTTGTGGCAACAGTTGTTGCACCTAAACGTTTTGAAGCCACAATATCTGCTAAATCTCTACGTGATACTTTAGCAATACCTTTACTACTTCCAAACATTTCCAATTCTTCATCAGACAAGCCAATTTTAATTTTCCCCTCAACAATAGCTATTGTTGCAGGTACTGCACCATTGTCACGAATAATTTGTTCAACTTCACGTGCCATAGCAACATTTTGTGGATACGGCATACCGTGCGAAATGATAGTTGACTCTAAAGCAATAATTGGCAAGCCTTTTTCCATACCTTGCTTAACTTCTTGAGATAAAACTAAATACTCATTCATTATTCCGATACTCCTTCATTTCTTTTTTTAACTGAGTTTTTGTTACATTTTGACGAACCGTATACTCCGATTGAATGGTATGATAAGCATTAGTCATTCCAGCTAAAACACACTCCTCATCGTCCATTCCATGATACCATGCATCAATATAAGCCGCACTAAACGCATCTCCTGCTCCAGTGACATCAACAATAAATTGATTGTCTAATGGTTTAACTTTATACCATTTTTTCTGAGGAGAAGCGACAATAATGTCGTGTCCTCCAGCGGTTAGAACAACACGTTTAACACCTAATTCTAGCCACTTATCCATTGCTAATTCTATTTGCTCTTTTGTATCTAAAGTCATATTAAAATAAGCAGCACTCTCCCCTTTATTGACAATTAAGCAATCTACTGCTGATAATTGCTTAGGCAGTCGCTCCATTTTAGGCTCAGATACAGTAATAACAACCAACTTAGTGTGGTGTCTTTGGGCAAATGAACATAAATATTCAATGGTTTCTTTAGGGCAATTCAAATCGACAACAATGCACTTGGCATGTTGAAGCAATGTAGATTGTTTAGACAACACTTCTGGCGTTAGACAATCATAAATAGACATATCAGCTAGGCCTAAATACATTTCCCCTTCTTCATCTAAAAGTGCCGTATACGTTCCTGTTGATTGTCCTTCAATCATTACAACACTTGTCACATCCATAAATGGACTAGATAACTCTTTAATATATGCCCATTCTGAGTCATTACCTGACACAGAAATTAAAGACACTTGATTCCCTAATCGTCCCAAATTTTCGGCAACATTACGTGATACTCCTCCAATAGACGTTGTAGAAGTCACAGGATTGGACGTGTATTGTTTTAACTGTCCATTTGTTTTTATTTTTTTATCAACATTTGCAGCACCAATACACACAATTGTTCCTAATCGCTTCACAACATACGCTTTCCCTAATAAGTAATTTTTACGAATTAGACTAGAAATAATATTTGCTACTGCTGAACGTGATAGGCCTACTTTTTCAGAAAGGGATTGTTGGGATATAAACGGATTTGCTTGAATTAATTCAAATATTAATTTCTCATTGTCTGTCATAATATCCTCCACTTTAAAACAAATGTTTGCTTTTGAAACATTTGTTTATATTTTACTCCTATTTTTTGTGTATGTCAATATTTCTCTTGAAAAAACATGTAATTTATCTATTTTTTATATATTTTGTATTATTTTACCTTTTTAATAGTATAATACTTTAAAAATTGTGACAGTCATTGTACAATAAAGGAGATACATCATTCTCTATGATGATAAAACTTAACAAGGAGATTATTATGACACATAAAAACTTGACTTCCCAAGACATTTACCAAAAAAATTTTAGAACTAGCATGCGCGGATACAAAGCTACTGAAGTAGATGAATTTTTAGATTTAATCTTACAAGACTATGACACGTACGAAAAAGAAATTGCTTCACTAAAAGCAGAAAACGTTGCTTTATTAAGACGTTTAGAAAATGAAGAAAAACAACACTCTTTTAGCGATCAAACGATTGTTGCCAAATCTTCTACACAAATGAATGGTACAAATTATGATATTTTAAAACGTATCTCAAACTTAGAAAAACATGTATTTGGCGCAAAATTAGATAACAATTAATGACACAACGAACATGTAAACTTCGGATTATTGCAGTCTTTTAGGCTGAGGAAAGTCCATGCTCGCACAAGCTGAAATGCTTGTAGTGTTCGTGCTTAACGAAACAATAAGTTAAGGCAACCAAATGGTTGACGGCAGAAAAAATGACTAAGGGAAACTATGTCAAAGTATTCTTGAAAGTGCCACAGTGACGAAGCAATATTGGAAACTTTATTGGTGGAACGCGGTAAACCCCTCGAGCGAGCAACCCAAACTATTGGTAGGGGCACTCTTTATTAGGAATAACAACGAAAAAAGAGGTGTGCATTTGTCAATGTACACAGACAGATAATAATCGATGTTTAAAATCTCCCGAGTTTTAAACGGAACAGAACATGGCTTATAGAAGTTTACATATCGGGTCAATTAAACCTGCTGCTTCAGCAGGTTATTACTATGTAATAGGAGAATGAATATGCAACACTTTCAACTTATGGCAACTTGTGCTGCAGGAATTGAGGCTTTAGTTGGCAAAGAATTACGTGAATTAGGATACACTTGCCAAGTCGAAAATGGCAGAGTACTTTTTCAAGGAAGTGCTGAAGATATTGCCAAAACAAATCTTTGGCTTAGAACAGCTGATCGTATCAAAATTATTTTAGGACAATTTAAAGCAAAAACATTTGAAGAACTATTTCAACAGACAAAAGCATTACCATGGGAAACGCTCTTACCAATGGATGCTAATTTTCCGGTATCTGGAAAATCTGTAAAATCTATATTACATCACGTCCCTAGTTGTCAGGCGATTACTAAAAAAGCTATTGTGACACGTCTATCAGATTACTATCATCGTAAAACAAAATTACCTGAAACAGGCGCAATATATCCAATAGAAGTATCTATTTTAAAAGATATTGTCACATTAACACTCGATACAACTGGATCTAGTTTATTTAAACGAGGATATCGTAGTGAAAAAGGTGGTGCTCCACTTAAAGAAAATATGGCAGCTGCTCTTGTTTCATTGACAACTTGGTTTCCAGACAGACCACTTTATGATCCAACATGTGGCTCTGGAACAATTTTAATTGAGGCTGCATTAATGGCATTAAACATTGCTCCTGGTTTAAATAGAGAATTTGTCAGTCAACATTGGCGTTTATTTGATAATACAATTTGGCAAGAGGCAAAACAGGAGGCAAAAAAACACATTAAAACAGATATCACACTTGATATATTAGGAACAGACATTGATCCAGCGATGATTGATATTGCCAAATGTAACGCTGAAAAAGCAGGGGTATCTCAACATATTACATTTAAGCAAATGCAATTATCTGATTTTAAAACAACGAAAGAATTTGGTATCTTAATTTCCAATCCACCGTATGGAGATAGATTACTAGACGAAGAAAAAGTACATCACTTATATCGTCAAATGGGCGAAACCTATGCACATATCCCAACTTGGAGCAAATACATTTTAACAAGTGACTTAGCATTTGAAGATTACTACGGGCAAAAAGCAACAAAGAAACGTAAACTTTATAACGGTGCTTTACGTACAGATTTCTTTCAATTTTGGGGTATAAAACCCAAACGCCATAATTAATGCAAAAAAATTATGTCTGAAATTAAAGCTGCGAGGATTTTTCGTTTATAAACGAAAAATCCTCGCAGTAACTCGTCTCAAAGGCAATCAGTCTGTCTACAATAATTTGAGTTTGGTATTAATGAGCATGAATTTAACGAAATTAGCAAAGCAGTTAGTCAATTTTTCTACTCTTTTTATAATAAAAAACAGTGTAATTTCTAGGTTGCCTTTTTCCCAATTCCTTGTGCAATTTGCAAATTTTTAATATGAAAAAAGAAACAGTGAATTAAAAAATTTTACAATAAAGGGTATATCTTCCTTAGTTAAACACTTTCTTACTCAATGCATTCTCTTTGTTGCTCTATTTCATGATGTATGAGAACAACAAAACATACTGATCCTACTCCAAAAAAGACAATTTGAAGAAAAGAATCAACTAGAAGCCCAAATAAATTCATGCCTGCACATAGTAATATCATTCCCCACCATTTTTTACATAAGCGAACACTATTTTCTACATGAAAATGACAATATATTAAAGCAATAAGCATAAAATCCATAAAAATTTGATTGACTAAAAATATAGCAGATGTAAACAACCCATTTATATGAATTCCCATTCCCACTAACATTCTAAAAAATACTGTCATAATAGTATTTATACATATCCCAAAAATAATACTAGATATAACTCCTTTTAAAACAATTGACCACATACTTCTCTGGTGCCGCTTAGCCCAATCTTTTAATAAAATGACTAATATACCTAAACCTACTAATAGAACTATAAGCACTAAAGGATTTACTGTAAATTTCTCAGGCTCTCTACGTAATTTTGGAAGAAGCCACGATTCAAAAAGTAATGTACCACATGTCATAATCATCACGCGTGCTACAAAATAAGAACCTAATGTAGATATATTTTTTTTCACATACGTCATATAATTTTCCATTATTACCCTCCTTAGTATAACCATTTAAACTAGATAAAAATTACATATTAGACAGATACATTATATACTAATGTCAATAATAACACAATATTATTTCTTTATGTGTATAGACATTATAATCTTGTTTACATCATACTGAATTATATTGAAATAACCAATACATTTTAATCAATACAGTTATCCGAGTTTATCATTTAATAATCAATTCTTTTTACTGGGAAATATACCAACTATAGCACAAAATAGCCAAAACGTGCCAATAGGCTTAATAAAATTAATTAATAAATACTCGCTTTAAATCCTTTGTATATGCACTAAATCAAAAATCACAATTTGACTATTTTGACACAGCTAAGTGAAATAATCTTCTTTTTCACCAATATTATTTAACAACGCACTATTGGAAGTATACTCAATTTTTTATGTACTCATACAATTAAATAACACTATTATCTGAACACATAGAATAGGGTATTCAGCAACTTTTATAAGCGAATACCCTATCCTTTTCTTGCCCAATTTCTTTTCAAAACTGCCATAAAAACAATCTTCTCAATACTCTATGTATTCTTTTTAATGCACAATTTTTTATTCTTTAAAATTTACATTTGACATATCATATTCACTCTATACTGCACTTTTTGCAAATTACCATATATAAAAAAAATCATTTGAGATAATAAAAATCCATCATTCTTTAATAATTTTATAATAAATACGTGCCGTCAAATAATACATTAATCCGTAAAATATAGCAAATACTAATCCGGTTATGCCCATTGATAACATAAATATCATTGTATCACCCAAGCCAAATAGTAACAATATTTTTTCAATGTATGGAAAGGCTACTGCTACATGAATACCGGCTATGCATAATGGTGCAAAAAAGACAATCAACACTTGGGAACAAATCGTTCGCTTAATATCCTTATTTTCCAGACCAACTTTTTGCATAATGGCATACGCCTGTTTATCTTCATAACCTTCTGCTAATTGCTTATAATACATAATCATTACACACGATACAAGAAAAACTAGACTAGTAAATATACCCACAAATAAAAATGAACCATTCATATTCATAAAACTTTGACGCAAACTAACTCTATCTTCAACTTTATCTTCCACCTTTAATCCATTTAGAATGGATAATTGCTGTGCTATTTTTTGAACTTTCGTTTTATCTGACAAATTAAAATCATAACGGAATGCATAACGAGTTGTTGTCGCATATACACTATGGTTTAATTGCGTATCAATGTTTTGTTTTAAGATGTCTATCTCATCATCTGAAATCACAATAAAATAGGTTCCAATAATATTAGCGACCGCTTCCCCAGGAATATCTATTTTTGATACTTGTTTTTTTATATGATAGGTCTTATCTGCCAAAGTGAGTTGATTTTGTGTTAAGCGCTCTGTTTTTTCACTTTGTACTAAAATTTCACCTATTTCTAAATGCTCATTTTGTTGGAACGTACTATTGTATTGAGATAAAGGTATCACGTTAACCAAATGAACTTTTGAAAAATCTATTTGTTTTGATACTGGATTAAATCGGATAGACTGATTCTCTTCTTTTATGCCTGTTGCATAGAGATAATCATAATTAATACTATTTTGAGTAGAAACATCTTCTTGTTTAAGGACATCATCAATCTTTTGTTTAATTGCGTGACTTTCACCTAGTTTATCACTATAGTACAAAACTGATATATCTCTAGGTGATCTTAATTGTACTGCATTTTCTATTCCAGCATATAAAGACACCGTTGTCCCCATAGCCACTAAAATCATACACGACAAAATACAAACATTAGCTAAACCTAAAGCATTTCTTTTCATGCGATATAACATACTTGATATACCAATAAAATGTTTCGTCTGGTAAAAATAGACTTTATTACTTTTGAGAATACGTAATACAAAAATACTAATTACCATAAATAAACTATACGTTCCTAAAATAACACAAAGTACCGCAATAAAAAATGAAAATAATGCACTAATAGGTGATTTAATGGTTAAGGCTAAGTAATACCCATAACCTATTGCAACAATGCCTATAAGCACCAAAAGTACATTAGCTTTAGGTTCTTTTTCCCCTCGTTTACTCTGTTGCAACAACGATGTAATATTTAGACGTAATATTTTCCACAACAAAAATATAAATAATAATGCATAAATACACACATATAGACAAATCGTTACTAGAACACTTGGAAGGGATAGAGATAAACCATACACAACAACTTGAGTTCCCCATAGATGAAATAAGGATAATTGAGCGACTTTAGAAAAAAGCATACCTCCTATTAATCCTATGCACACCGTAATCATACCGGTATAACATATCTCACAAAAAATGATACGAACAAGTTGTTTTTTGCTCATTCCCAATACAAAATACACCCCATATTCTTTTATCCGTTTCTTTAATAAAAATGAGTACGTATAAAACGTAAAAATGGAAACAAATAAACCAATGATGATAACACCAAAATTTAAGACTATTGGGACAGCACTTAATTCAGCGACCTGTTTATCAAAACATAAAGAAAGAAAAATATAATACAACGCAACAGTAATAGCACCAGAACATAGATAAGGTAGTGTTAATACTTTATTCGCCTTAATGCTGCCTAAAGCTAATTTACTATAAAAAAACTTAGTCATGATGTTCACCTACTTGTATAATACTTAATGCATCAGCTATTTTTTGATACATTTGTATATGTGTTTGTTGCCCTTTATATAATTCATGAAAAACAACACCGTCCTTAATAAATAATACCCTGTCTGCTCGACTAGCCGTTTTAATGGAATGCGTCACGACAATAAGCGTATGCCCTGATTGGTGGATGGTATCAAATACATCTAATAATTGATCGGTTGTTTTGGAATCTAAAGATCCTGTTGGCTCATCAGCTAAAATAAGTATAGGATTTGTAATAATTGCTCTAGCTATTGCTACTCTTTGTTTTTGTCCACCAGATAATTGATAAGGATACTTATTCAATAAAGTATCAATCCCTAAAGATTTAGCAACATGTGCTAAACGTATGCTCATCTCTTTATATGGCGTTTTCGATAAAACTAAAGGCAGTAAAATATTGTCTTTAATATTTAGTGTATCTAATAAATTAAATTCTTGAAAGACAAATCCTAGAGTATTCCTACGAAAACTAGCTAATTGCGTATCTTTCAATTTTTTTAAATTAGTATCTGATAAAATCACTTCCCCATTAGTTGCCTTATCAAATGTTGCTAAAATATTTAATAAAGTCGTTTTACCACTTCCACTTTCTCCCATAATAACAACGTATTCTCCTTTAGATACTGAAAAATTAATATCTTTTAAGGCTTGTGTTTGTGTAGTACTAAATGGACTAGCGTATACTTTTTGAACATGTTTCACCTCTAATAACATCATCGTTTTCCTCCTATTTGTTTGACTATATTTAGTGTAAAATACACGAAAAAAAGTTTCCATATCTTTTTCTTACAAAAAAGCGTATAATCTTACAAAACTGTAAGATTATACGTCTAAACTGTATTTATCAAAAGTAATTATGGCACACGTTCCACAACCGACTGTTGATTCTAAGGAGAGCTGTTGTCCAAGTTTATGTGTAATTGATTTGCAAATGTACAACCCTAACCCACTTGATTGTTGAAGACGTCGTCCATTATATCCTGTATACCCTCGTTCAAAAATCCGTGCCATATCTTCTTTTAAAATGCCTATCCCATTATCTTGAATGTACAAACTTTGTGAGGTTGTATAAATTGTGATGTTTCCTCTTTCATGAGTGTATTTAATCGCATTACTCACAAGCTGTTCAATGACAAGCGCCAACCACTTTTTATCACTTTTAATGACTAAATCACTTTTTTGATAATCTAAATTTATTTTCTTTTGAATGAATAGTAGAGCATATTTTTTCATCACTTGTTTAATGAGGACATCAATCGAAAATTTTTCAATGACAAAATCATTTGTTTGACTATTTAAGCGAATGTAGTCCAAAGCCAAATTAGCATATTGTTCAATTTTAAACAATTCAGTTTCCATAACCGACATTGGCACATTATCTTGCTCAAGCAACACATGCATAGCCGCTATAGGTGTCTTAATTTGATGAACCCACAATGTATAATAATCTAAGATATGTTGTCTATCTTGCTGATGCTCTAGGGCTAAAGTCTGTTTTTGCTCATATTCATGTTGAATAATATCAACATATAATTGTACCATTGAAGATAATCTTGGTAAATCCTCTAATTGTAGTAATGTCGTATTTTTTATATACTGTAATTTACGGTATAGATGACGATATTTAATAAAATATATGATAAAATCAAGACAGATACAAAAAAGATAGAGCATGCTCGCATAAATTAAGTATTCTAAAGAAACATAATAAAGATAGCCAATTCCATTAAACAATAAGAAACATATTCCTGCTAGTACATATTTAGATTGATAGTCTTTAATATATGCACCAATCATTTTCATACCATATATCCTCTTCCTTTTTTAGTTTGAATAAAATCAACAATACCAATACTTCCAAGTTTGCTCCGTAAACGGTTAACATTAACAGACAATGTATTTTCATCAACAAATTGCTCTGTTTCCCATAAAAAACGCATTAATTCATCTCTTGTCACAATTGTTTCTTTATGATCTAATAAATAATATAAAATACGGGCTTCATTTTTGGTTAACTCAAGACTTTGATGGCAATAACTAACACTATCCTTGCTTGTATCAAAATAAACCTCTTTATGCATTAAAATTGTCTGATTTAGTTGAAAGTCATAAACACGTCTTAATAAAGCATCAATTTTAGCTTTCAACACCATTAGTTTAAACGGTTTTTGAATAAAATCATCGCCTCCCACATTAATCGCCATCACAATATTCATCTCATCACTAGCAGATGAAATAAATAAAATAGGCACTTTAGATACACGGCGAATTTCCTCACAAAAATAATAACCATCATAGTAAGGTAAATGAATGTCTAACAACACTAAGTCTGGAGAAAAAGACACTATTTCGTCCATGATCTGATTAAATTGTTCAACTATTTTCACTTGAAAAGACCATTTTTCTAAATAGGATGCTATACTTTTTGCAATAATGGCATCATCTTCTATAATCAAGATTTTATACATCATGTTACCTAATCCTTTTTTAAACATTATACATTTTAAGAGCAGTATACCATAAAAATTGCTAGCCATACGCTTTGTTACACAACATTCATACATTTGTTTAGACAAAATAAAACATAAAAATTATTCAATCTTCACAAAAATACTGTCATTCTGTTGACGATCAAACACATTTAGAAAGAATGGCATGATAAATGTTTTTCCAAAAATCCCACGATATAACTGATAACACGTTAATAAAGCCACGATAAAACAATATATACCAAACAATACAACTTTTATTCTCTCGTTTGTAAAATAAATATCTAGTACTAAAAACTCTTGTATACTAGAGTAGGCAAGGACAACATGCGTACTACAAACTAATCCCACCCATAACAAACAAAAAATGCGTCTTACCATTCTTTTCATATTTTCACTCCCTTATTTACTATTCATTTATACATAACTGACAATTAAAAAATGAATATATCCAAACACTGAACAAATTAATTTCCCTTTGTATATCATATTTTTTAGATTGTTTATGATACTATGCTCTTTTTAACCATTACACTATTTTATAGACTAAAACTTACTTATCATCACTTTCAATATAAAAAACCTTATATTTATATTTTACGATGCCAATAAGAACAAATTTTTGATGTGTTAACCCTTTATACACTTGGTACCAAGAATAGCCTGCTATTCCACATAAAATCAACATCGTTATACCGTACCCACTTTTTTCCCAAAACGGAAGCGCATAAAAGTAAAATTTATAAATTGATAATCCACCTAAAACAGTAAACGCACATGCAAAAATACTATTCCATATTATCGCTAATAGACGCTTCAAAAATTTGCTCATATTCATAATATCTCCTATCTTATATCATGATAAATAATTTTCTACACATATCCCATTTGTTTATAGTCTAACAATAAATGCCTCTTTTAGCAACCATATCATCTTTTTTAACATGACTATACACCTTTTGGGTATTTATTTACAAAAAGCACTCTATTATATTATTTTACGTTTTTCAATTTTACTATTTTTAATACTTACTTCACGTGCAACCTTACGCAGTGCTAAACACCGTACTCCATTTCTATTTGCTCAATTATTAGTTTAAAACATTCTCTTTCTCTAAAATTGATTCAAACAAATGATAGCATATACGTTTCATTCTTTAATCCTGTCGATTAAAAATACTTATTTTACCTAGTTTCTTAGTTCCCTCTCTTTTTTTCAAAAACCTAGTTGATCATTTTAAAAATTTAACATATTCTCTTACAAGTTACTCTGTACCATAAATCAAATGCATATTACATAAAAAAGTATCGTGACCCAGCTTAGTTGGTTCACGATACTTTTATAGTGATTTATTCAATTTGCTGATTCAAGTACCCTTGGTAATCTTTACAATTTAATAAAATATTAGCATTTTCAACACGATCAGCCGTTGGAGGTTCAACACCTTCTAAAGGATAAGGAATACCTAATGTTTTGTATTTATAAACCCCTAGCTTATGATATGGCAAGACTTCTAAACGTTGCACATTTTTTAATGTTTTAACAAATGTATTTAAACGTTTTAAATAGTCATCTCTATCCGAACCTCCAGGAACTAAAACATGTCTTACCCAAACAGGTTGTCCTACATCTGAAAGATATGTTGCACATTCTAAAATGTTTTTATTCGTTCGACCAGAGAGTTTCTTATGTTCTTCATCATCAATTTGCTTAATATCTAATAAAATTAAATCCGTATATTTTAATAATTCATTAAACTTGCTAAAAAAAGGCTCTTCAAACGTGAACGGTGCTGCACAAGAATCTAAAGTTGTATGCACACCTTGTTCCTTGGCTAATTTAAAAAATTCTATTAGAAAATCAATTTGAATTAAAGGCTCGCCACCACTAACCGTAATACCTCCCGTTTTTCCCCAGAACGCACGATACTTTAGTGCTTCATTTAATAGATCTTCAGCTTGCCATGCTTTTCCACCACGTCCTATTCGCCACGTATCAGGATTATGACAAAATTGACATCTTAAATGACACCCTTGCATAAACACGACAAAACGAATTCCAGGGCCATCAACGGAACCAAAACTTTCTGTTGAGTGTACACGTCCTAATACCTCACTCATATCCTAACCTCTCTTTGCTGTCACATTGTCATATCACTATTATATGCTATTTGACTTGGATTTTCTATTTTTTGCTCTCTTTTAGAGAGTATTGCTATCTTATTTTTTATTAATCTTATAAATTCAGATAAATCATTCTCTTATCGTCTGCTGTTCTAAAAAAAGCAGTAAACAAGGTCTACACTCTTTAAATAATTATCTTTTACATTATTTAAACCTGATGACTCCTCTTTGTTTAAAGAAACACTAACACCAAAAGCTGCAAGATAAACTTGCAGCTTTTTTGTTAAGCGACAGATTTGACTAGAATTGGTTATGAATAACACGCTCTAAAATATCTGCAATTTGTGCTTTTGTTGCTTTGTTTAAGTATAACGCATAACCAGATACACGTAATACAGCATGCGGATTTTCTTCTGGATGTTGTAAAATATCAATTAATTTTTCACGATTTAATACATTGACATTCAAATGGTGTCCACCTTTAGTGAAATACCCGTCCAACATTGTTGCTAAGTTTGCACGACGATCTTGATCGTCACGTCCTAACGCTTTAGGATGAATAGCAAATGTATAAGAACTTCCGTCTTTAGCATCATCAAATGGAATTTTAGCCACTGAAGATAACGCTGCTAAAGCACCAGATTTTACAGAGTTGTATTGTGGGTTAGCACCTGGAGCAATTGGTGTCCATGGTTCACGATAACCAACAACTTCTGGATTAGATCCTGTAAATACATTTCCTAATGATTTACCATAAACAATGTTTGATGTAATCGTTAAAATTGATGTAGTTACTTCTGCATTACGGTATGTTGGTAACTTACGTAAACGTTCCATGAAATCATGTAAGAAGTTTGTTACTAATGAGTCAACACGATCATCATTATTACCAAATGTTGGGAATTGTTCTCCCTCTACAACATAATCAGCAGGGAAGCCTGTTTCATCTCTAACAATACGCACTTTTGAATATTTAACGGCAGATAACATATCTCCAACTAAAGCTAAACCTGCAATACCTGTTGCAAAGTAACGGTGTGGATGTGTATCTAGTAACGCCATTTGACTTGATTCATAAGCATAGCGGTCATGTGAGCGATGAATAATATTCAATGCACGCATATATGTTTTAGCTGTCCAATCTAAAACTTTATCTAATTTTTCAACTAATTCATCATACTCTAAGTAATCGCCCGTAATTGGTTCTAAACCTTCAATAACTTGATCACGTGTTTTTTCATCAATACCACCTGAAACAGCGTATAACAATGCTTTTGGTCCAGAGAAACGTGCTCCAAAATATTGATGCTCTAATCCCATAACAGACGGAGATACACAGCAAGCTATCGCTGCATCAGTCGAACCTAGACGCATGCTCATTACAGCATCATTTTCATATTGAATAGCTGATGTATCAATAGATACTTTTGCACAATATTGACGATAGGCCAATGGTAATTTTTCATTGTAGAAAATTGTCAAGTTTGGTTCTGGAGATTCACCCATTGTATATAATGTATGTAAGCAACGGAACGCTGTTTTTGTTACAAGTGAGCGTCCATCATTGTTCATCCCTGCAATAGATAATGTTACCCAAGTTGGCATACCTGAGAATACGTCATTAAAATCTGGTGTACGTGCAAAACGAATCATACGTAATTTCATAACAAAGTGGTCAATAAATTCTTGTGCCTCTTGTTCTGTAATAACTCCTGCTTGTAAATCACGTTCAATATAAATATCAAAGAATGCATCCATACGTCCTAGAGATGTTGCTGCACCATTTGTTTGTTTAGCCGCTGCTAAGAAGGCTAAATATGTCCATTGAATAGCTTCTTGTGCATTTTGAGCAGGACGTCGTAAATCAAATCCGTGTAATTCACCTAATTTAATTAATTCACCTAATGCACGGTATTGTTTAGATACCTCTTCACGTAATTGCATATCTTCATCTGTGTAAATGTCTTTTTCTAATGCTTTCCAGTCTTTTAATTTCTGTTTCATTAAGAAATCAACACCGTATAAAGCAACACGACGATAGTCACCAATGATACGTCCACGACCGTAAGCATCTGGAAGACCTGTAATAATTTTGTTACGACGTGCTTTACGAATATCGTTATCATATACATCAAATACGCCTTGATTATGTGTTTGTACCCAATCAGTAAAAATAGATTCCACTTCTGGATCTAAAGCATAGCCATAAGCCTCTAAAGCTTGTTTTGCCATACGTACACCACCAAAAGGATTCAATCCTTGTTTTAATGGCTTATCTGTTTGTAAACCGATAATTTTTTCGTAATCTTTTAATTCTTCGCTAATATATGCTTTATCATAAGCTAAAATAGTAGACACTACTTTTTCTTCCATATCAGCTACACCGTGTTCTACTTCATAAGCTAATAAATCTTGGAACACTTTGTTTAATTTGTTTGTGCCTTCTGTTGCAGGAGCTAAGAAAGATTCATCACCAGTATACTCTGTATAGTTATCACGAATAAATTGTGCAACATCAATATTTTCTTTCCAAGCATCGCCTTTGAAACCACGCCATTGATTTTGTTCAAACTCAACTACGATTGTATTATTTTTGCTCATCGCATTTCCTCCTATTTTTTGTGAACTGATTAACAACTTTTTAACACAGATAATATACCACAATTAGTACAGAAAAACAACTAAAAACCTTTATTTTTTTTAATTTTTTGTAAAATATTATGATTTTTTTTACAAAATTAAGACAGAACTATAACAGTTTTATTTTTGTGTTATAACACATCGCTAAAAAAATAGACATTTTCTTTTCTAATTTTCACATATTTATTTGATGTTTTTCTCACGTTAAATCATTTTAACTTTTACGTGTTTTTTCACAAAAAACGTGACTATTTTTATAAATAGTTTTTCAGAAAATTGCTCTTTATAAACTAATCCATAACATAACATTGCATTGTTTTAGACAAAAGATTTACCAAATATACAAAAAAATCCGTTAAATATTTTACCAGCTCTAATCAGAGGTATGCCACACAAAAAATAAGGTTCTGGGCAACGCCCAGAACCACTATTAACTTAAATAACCAAAAATGACACTAGCAATACCAAAATATATAATAATACTTGTTAAATCGCTTAACGTGCTAATAAATGGCCCACTAGCTACTGCTGGATCAACACCGAACTTCACGATAAGCATTGGAATTAAATTACCTGCCAATGTGGCAACTAAAATAGACACCAGCATAGAAATTGCAACGATAAATCCTGTTAACATATTTTGCTGTAAAATGGACACGGCAAAAAACACAACAGTTCCTGTCAATGTTCCCGTAATCAAACCAATCGTTAATTCGTTAATAATAAACTTTGCCGGCATTACTTGCTCTTTAATGGCTAATTTCCTAACAGTAACAGCTAAAGCCTGAGTTCCTGCATTACCAGCCGTTCCTGTAATTAACGTAATGAAAATGGATAAGGTCTGGTTAATTTCTAAAACGCCTTTATAGCGGCTAATTAAAGATGTTGTTAGCATAGCCAGTAGCATTAAAGCAATTAACCACGGCAATCTTTGTAAAGCAGACTGCCATACATTTTTTGAAACTTCTTCAACATCAACTCCCGCTAATCCTGAATAATCACTCACAGCACTCTCATCAATCACATCAATAATATCGTCTACTGTAATAATACCTAGTAATACGTCATCTTCTGTAACAACTGGAATAGCCACTAAATCATAATCTTTAATTTTTTGAGCGACACTTTCTTGACTTTGTGATACAGATACAGAAACAATTCGGTCAATCATAATATCTGGAATTAATACATCATCTGAATTGGCTAATAATTCACGCAAAGATACGATGCCAACCAAACATTCATTACGGTCAACAACATAAGCATAATTAATAATTTCTGCTTCACGTGATTGACTTTTAACAACTTGTAAGGCTTCTGCAACAGTTTGTGTGGCACTAATAGCAACGTATTCTGTTGTCATCAATGCTCCGGCTACTCCGTCTGGATATTGGAATAGTTCCATAATATCACTCACTTCTTCCCTAGGAAGCAATTTCAAGTAAATGCGTGCATTTTCTGGAGAAAGTTGCTTTAATATGTCTACAACATCATCTTTTGACATTTCTAAAAGCATCTCAACAGCATACTTTCTTCCCATTTCTAGAACATAAGGTTCAACATCATCAACTTCTTGTTCAACCAAATCAAAAATTTCTGCCATTTCTTTCGGTTTGATAATAGTATATAAAATTTTTCTTAGTTCCTCATCTAATTGTAGATAGAACTGTACTTGCTCAAATGTTGGATAATCCAAAAATTCCTCTCTAAATTGCTGTGTATCCTCTAAGAGTACACGAGTCAACGTACTTATTTGATTCTGTTCTATTTCGTCCATTTCTTTATCCTTTCTTTTATCAACCAGTTTTCCATATCTTCTGGGAATTTCGCATTAAAATGCATGTAATCTTGTGTTATAGGGTGATAAAATGATAACTGATAGCAATGCAACGCCTGTCTATCTAAGCCTTTATCCATTGCTCCTCCGTATAAATCATCTCCCAAGAGTGTTGCTTGTTTATACTTAAAATGTACACGAATTTGATGTGTTCGTCCAGTATGAAGTTTAATATAATACAACACACCATTTTTAAATTCTTCTTGTTTCCAATATTCTGTTATTGCTATTTTTCCTTGATTAGTTTTGCTAACTTGTCTAAGCATGAGCGAATCAGGTGCTCTTTCTATAGGAGCATTGATAACGCCGTGTTCTTCTCCTTGGATAGCTTTTTCACTTAGAGCAGCATAACGTTTATCCACATCTCCTTGTCTAAGTTGTTCATCTAGTAGAGCATGGATGAATTGATGTTTTGCAAATACCATCACACCTGAGGTGTGTTTATCTAAGCGTGTAACCACGTGAATAACTTGATTTTTATAGGCTTGCCTAACGTAATATCCTTTCACACGATTTGCCATTGAGTAATTCGGATGTGCATAAGAGGGAATAGACGTAATCCCTGCCGGTTTGTTCACAACTAGCACATAATCGTCTTCATAAATAATATCAATTGGCATATTTGACACATACACATTATCCTGAGCATGCTCTTGAGGAAACACAACGGTCACAATATCTCCAACTTGAAGAGTATAACGTACAGTTTGTTCAACATGATTAACGTATATTTTTCCTCCATTAAATTTAATACGTGCCAATAAGCGTTTAGAAATTTTATGTGCTTTTAAAAAATGTTTTAATAGTTCTGGATCGTTTTTAGTCACTGTCCACTGTAATTGCATTATTTTTTCTTTCCTTTAATATCTCCAATGAACGCTCCTTCTACTCTTGACCAAAAATCAATATGTTTATAATCGGCAAAGTGAATGCGTTCCTTTGATAATTTAATCTCGACAATTGCATTATTTTTTCCTCCTAGATGAATAGGACGTACATTGTCGTAAGTAATAATTGGATCTTGTGCATGAATGACTTTAAGCCTTACGGTTTCATCTTTTGGTAATATTAAGGGAGAACCAATGGTGCGATATACCACATTATTTAAAGCTGCAATTTCAACTAATTGCATAGCCTCTACTTTAGGGTGCACCACCGCACCACCTAATGATTTACTTACACCTGTTGAACCAGTTGGTGTTGACACACATAATCCATCCCCACGAAATACCTCGAAAAGTTCCTCTCCAATATAAACTTGGCAAACTAATGTTCCAGAAGTTGTTTTTAAAGTCAATTCATTTAGTGCTGTCATTGTTTTCTGTTCATTAACTAATGTAATATCTAACAAAGGATAACTATACGTATTTTGTTTAGCACTAACTAAATAATCAACTAATTCTTGAAGCTGATTGGCTAAAAAATCAGTATAAAATCCTAGATGCCCCGTATGAATGGCGACAAAAGTTGGTTTATTAAGTGTATTGTAATGATGAAATGCACTCAATAATGTTCCATCTCCACCTATGGAAATGACAATATCAGGTTCTTTATCATCTATTTGTACGATATTGGCACAACGTTTAAGCAATTCTTCTTTAATCTCTTGAGAATGCGTTGCTTGATTTGCCCAAACTGCAATTTTCATAATGACACCTCATTTTATTTAACTGCTATTAGTGTAACATAAAATTTGCATTTAGTAACATATTCAATATAAAATAGAGTAAATTTATATTGAGTGAGGTTATTTATGGGGACTTTAATTGAAAAAGAAATACGAACTGGCTTGAGTGAACAAGATTATCATAAACTGTATCAAGTGTTTGAGTGCCAAAACCGTAAAAAAATAATGCAAGAAAATTATTATTTTGATACTAAAGATTTTGATTTACGACATCATCAACTAGGTTTACGTATTCGTTTAGATGATATACAAGCAGAGTACACCTTAAAAGAGCCTCTATCAGACAAGCAAAAACTCGAAACAACAGACATATTGTCTTTAGATGATGCTAAAGAACATTTAACACACGGCACCTTTCCTAAAAAGCATGTATCACAAAAATTGGATCAGTATCATATTTATGATACTGATTTATGTCAAATTGGCTCTTTAAAAAATGAACGCTATGAAATAAATACCTTACAAGGATTATGGGTTTTGGATAAAAGTCATTTCCCAAATGGGATAAGCTATGAATTAGAATTTGAATACATTCATTCAACAAAACCATTTTTTGACTTTTTAGAAACACATGCTATTCCGTTCCAAGATATTCCGACTAAATTAGCACGTGCTGTGTCAAAATTGTAAGCAAATTGGTCGCTTATATTTTACGATAATGTTATAATACAAATACATTTCTATTACAAAAACGTAACAAAAAATTACGAGGAGAGTATTCTCATGTCAGTCACGCTGAATCAAAAATTTCAAAAAAGACCTACACATGTGTTTGATATTTTTTTATTTATTGACCCTATTGATCCATTATGTCAACAATGCACAAAACAGGTTATAGATGTTATTGATGCACTTGAGCAAAAAACCTATTTTCATATCGTGCCTTATCAAACATTACATACTGTTGACACTTTTTTGAAACGATATCAACTACCCACTCATGATTTATGTTTAAGAAATTCAATTTATCAACTTTCTTATTTGATTTCTTTATCATATAAAGCTGCTAATTTTCAAGGTAAGAAAAAAGCAAGGCAATTTTTAAATTACTTAACATGTTATTCTCATGATTTGTTAAATAATTCATCTGAACATATTGCTAAAGCTGCTCAATTAGCTGATTTAGATATAACTATGCTTTATGAAGATACACATTCTCAAGCAATTAAGGATTTGTATCGTAAAGATCAGTTAATGGCTAGAAAATTTTCAATTACCTCAACTCCTAGTATGATTATTTTTAATTCTGGGCAAGATGATGGGATTTTATTAACAGATAATTTATTGAGCATAGATTTCATTCAAGATATTATTGCTAATAACTATTTTGATTTTATGAAAGTTAAACATTCTTAATGTTTATATGCTAAAATAATATAAAAGAAATCGTGTTATTTGTTTAGTAGCACGATTTTTTACTATATTTATTTTTGATGAAAAACCAACTTGTGATATGAGAACTAGTTAGCTTCGCTTCAACTGAAAGCACTGTTAATACCAAACATACGAGGCTATAAAAAAGAGATATGTTTAAACCTGCAAGAAATCGACATTTATAAATGAAGATTGCCTGCAGGTTCGCTTATTTAAAAACTTTTTTCACTCCCTTATTATACATCTCGTTTATTTCCAATGATTTTATCATACAAACATGCTTAAATAATGGCTAAACGACCGTAAAGAAAACCTTTACAAAAATATATAGATATGCTACTATATATTTAATAGCCATACTATTTATTTTTAATGGATGCCTATCCAATAATAAAATATTGAATTTAGCAGGGAGTGATACCTATCAAAGCGTTAATTTTACATCTTTATATTATATTAGTGTTCTTTTTAATGGGGTTATTGTCCATCCTCTATGCACCACCATCACTCATTATAGTGATACTAGCTATTTTGATCACAATGATTTATATATATAAAAAAGAAAATTTACAATGATTTTTGTATCAAAGTGAATATTTGACTTACTGTATTAGCCATACAAGTTTAAGTATTGTTAAAATGATGTAAGATATAAAATAGAAAGTCAAAAGCTAATACGTCACTATATCTAACACTCATACACAAATTACTATTTCTAGCTAAAAAAACTTATAGTCAATCTATTATTTCGACTTATAAACAAAATAAATCACAAACCTATACATACTACTCTTACACTCAATACTATATGTTATAAGCTAGTTATTGAAATTCAAAAAATAAGATTACTAAAAAAGCTTTAAATCAGGTCGTTCTTCCCTTGATTTAAAGCTTTTTATAATCTGTTTATATCACATCATTGAAAAATTTAAATTTTTTCAACCTCATGTTATCTATTCTTTTTTTAGACTTTATAAATTATTTATTTACTTGTTGATACAATGCTTTTTCATTATGTCTTTCTTTAGCACATTGAATTAAATGCTCAATTAATTCTGAATAGGATACACCTGTTTTATCCCATAGTAATGGATACATACTATATTGTGTAAATCCAGGTAAAGTATTCACTTCATTAATGTACACCTGATTATCTTGCGTTAAAAAGAAATCACAGCGTGTTAATCCTGAAATATCTAAGGCTTCAACTGCACGTATAGCATATTGTTGAAGTATCTGACTAATTTCCTCTGAAATCTGTGCTGGAATTTGTAATGTCGCTTGATTATTTTCATATTTTTCCTCAAAATCATAAAAATCAACAACTTTTACAACTTCTCCAACAACCGACGCACGCATATTTGGATACCCTAGTACACCAACCTCTAATTCACGTGCTTGTTGCACTCCAGTTTCAACAAGTACTCGTCTATCGAAACTTAATGCTTTTTCAATAGCTTTGGATAGCTCGTCTGGTTGATTAACTTTTGATACCCCTACACTAGAACCCATATTCGCTGGTTTAACAAACAATGGATAGTGGAGTTTTTCTTGACATTCCTTTAAAATCTGTGCAGAATGCTTTTCCCACTTATGTTTAACAATAGCAACATAAGGGACTTGTGGCAAGCCTTCTTGAGCAAAGATTTTTTTTGACATAATTTTATCCATTCCACAAGCACTTGCCAGTACACCCGCACCTACATAAGGGATATCCAACATTTCAAATAGACCTTGAATTGTCCCATCTTCTCCATTTGGACCATGCAACAAAGGAAATACAATTGCATTTTCCTCTTTAATAACCGTAGGTAAAACAACTGTTGCATTGTCTGTATTTAAAAACAATACATCATCATGTATGTCACTACTTTGATGTAGCACCTCACCTGATAGCCATGTACCCTGTTTTGAAATATAAATAGGTTGTACGCAATATTTTTGAAAATTAATATGCTTAATAACATTTGACGCTGTCAATATTGAAATATCATGCTCAGCACTTTTTCCACCAAAAATTAAAAATATTTTTTCCATATTATCCTACCTTACTACACTTGACGGCCATTTTTCATAATTTGGAAAGCTTCTAAAGCTTCCTTAGGTGCATTTTCCGTTGAATAAGTTGCAGATAGACGGCCTCGAACAGCTAAACGATTAATCGCATTCCCATCTTCACATGTGATTAATGTGATAATTTTATCATCTTTCACATCATCAACTAGATCCACATGCGTTGCCGGTACAATTTCATACCAATATACATCATATACATACACATTTTTTAAATCTGTAATATATATTTTTGCACCTGTTGATATGCGATGTAATGGTGTAAATAATAATTTTCCACCACCATAAGAACTATAATGACTTGCTAATGTGTAGTTTCCTTGCCCCATTACTTGATCTGGGCGAAGTGTTCCTGCACCAACTGTCATGTTCAAATCACTTACACCTTTAGCAATGGTTAAATTAATTTCTACTGATGGAATGGCAATTTCTCCAATAGACTTCACTTGAGAACTGTCTATGTTTGCCTCTAAAACACTTTGCAAACTTAACGCATGTAAAGATTCAAAATCAAAGTTTGCTTCTTGAGCGTTGTTCTGTTCGATTTCTTGAGCAGTTACAGTTTTTGCAACAGCTTCATGAGAAGCGATTTTCATGCTCAATAAATAATCTCTAATAGGTTGTTGGAAAATTAGTACAACACCCACTACCACTAATAAACATGCGATAATATTTAAAAAAATATATCCTTTTTTTCGTTTTTGTTTTTTCTTATCTACTTGTTGATGATATCCTCTTTTTCTCATGGGACCTCCAATAATTACTCATGTATTTGTTCTTTTAATTGTTCAACATAATGATACACTTCTTGACCTGCTTGCCCACCATCTCCTACGGCAGTCACAACTTGTCTTAATGTTTTAGCACGAACATCGCCCACAGCAAATATTCCCGGAATAGTTGTTTGCATTTTCTCATTGGTTACAATCCAACCCTCTTCATCTGTAATATTTAAATGTTTAAACGCTTGAGTATTTGGCAATGTTCCAACATAAATAAACACACCTCTAGCATCAATCTGTTGGATTTGTCCAGTTTTTACATTTTTTATAGTAACTCCCTTTACAACATTATCTTCTCCAATAATTTCCTTGACAACACTATCCCAAATAAAGTTTAACTTCTCATTTTTAAATGCTCTATCCTGCAAAATTTTTTGTGCTCTTAATTGATCACGACGATGAATAATAGTTACTTCTTTAGCAAATTGTGTTAAGTATGTACCTTCTTCTACAGCAGAATCTCCACCGCCCACAACAACTAATTTCTCATTTTTAAAAAATGCTCCGTCACACACTGCACAATAACTTACACCACGTCCATTATACTGTTCTTCCCCAAGAACATTTAATTTTCGGTGGTGAGCACCTGTTGCAATGACAATAGCAAAGGCTGAATATACTTTTTCGCCTACATGAACATGCTTAATATGTCCATCAAGTTGAATATCGTTGACATCCCCATAAGCATATTCTGCACCAAATTGCATAGCTCCTTCATACATCTTATTGGCTAATTCTGGTCCTAACACAGACGAAAAACCAGGATAGTTTTCGATTTCAGATGTGTTTAACATTTCTCCTCCAGGTATACCACGTTCTAATAATAACGTTGATAAATTAGCACGAGAGGCATACAAAGTTGCCGCCATTCCTGCAGGTCCTGCTCCTATAATAATCACATCATATACTTTTTCCATACTTATCACTACTCTTTTTCTAATTTTTTAGCTAAATCAATAATGTATTGTTTCAAGCCCTCTTTTACTTCAGGATGTTCTAATCCGTATTGAATATTTGTTGTAATTAACCCTAATTTATTTCCTGTATCGTAACGAACACCACGGAAAGTCTTAGCAAAGACACGTTGCGTCCTATTTAATTGATCAATAGCATCAGTTAATTGAATTTCGCCACCAACACCTGGTTCCAAATTTTCTAAAATACTAAAAATATCTGGTGTCAGTAAATAACGTCCAATAATGGCCAAATTACTTGGAGCATCTTCTGGTTTAGGCTTTTCTACAAATTTTTTCACATTATATAACCCTTCTTCAAGCTGACTATCAACGTCAATAATGCCATAGCTGCTTGTTTGACTAGGCTCTACTTCCATAACGGCAATTTGTGATGTATTTGTTTTATAATAACTGTCAATTAATTGTTTAGATAATGGAGTAGTATCTGACATAATATCATCACCTAACAACACCACAAATGGCTCGTTCCCAACAAATGCTTTTGCTTGTAAGACAGCATCTCCCAATCCTTTTGGATAGGGCTGACGGACAAAATAAATCTTTGCTCCAAAATTATCCTCAACTAATTTCAATAAATCAAGTTTTCCTTTTTCACGTAAAGTAGCTTCCAATTCAATATTAGCATCAAAATGATCTTCAATTGGACGCTTACCTTTACCTGTAATAATTAAAATTTCTTCAATTCCTGATGCAACTGCTTCTTCAACAATAAGTTGAATAGTTGGCTTATCAACAATTGGCATCATTTCTTTAGCCATTGCTTTTGTTGCTGGTAACAATCTAGTTCCTGAACCAGCAGCTGGTATAATCGCTTTTTTTACTTTATTTGTTCTCATATTTTTCCTCATCTAATTTTATTCAGATTTTCCATCCCTTGTCATCAATGATAAAACTGCTGACTTTGGTGTTTGACCTTGATAAAGCACATCATAAATAGCTGTTGTAATTGGCATATCAATACCTTTTTCTTGTGCTAATTCATACGCCACTTTAGTTGTCCAATACCCCTCAACCGCCATGTTTATGTCTTTTAAGGCTTCTTGAGTTGATCTTCCTTGCCCTAATAAATAGCCAAATCTCCAATTTCTAGAATGTACGCTTGTACACGTTACAATCAAATCACCAACTCCACTTAATCCACTAAATGTAGATGCTTTAGCGCCACACGCTACACCAAAGCGTGATAATTCTGTTAATCCTCTTGTGACTAAAGCAGCTTTGGCGTTATCCCCATAACCTAATCCATGCAGAATACCTGCTCCTACAGCAATCACATTTTTTAAAGCCGCCCCTAATTCAACACCTATAACATCTGTATTCGTGTAAACCCTAAAATAATGGTTCATAAATAACTGTTGAACATATTTAGCCGATTCTTCACACTCACAAGCTGCAGTAATCGAGGTTAAGTCATGTCTTGCCACTTCTTCTGCATGACTTGGACCAGATAATACAATAATGTCTTGATAAGAAGATGCTGGAAATTCAGTCTTTAAAATTTGCGATATTCTTTCATGTGTTTCTTGCTCTAATCCTTTAGAGGCATGAATAATATACGGCTTATGATTTAATAAAGAAACCACTTTTTGAGCCACTTCACGAATGGCACTAGTCGGCACTGCAAACAATATAGCATCACATTTGTTTAGTGCCTCTTCCAACTCCAAAGTTGCCTTCAAGCGTTTTGGTAAGACAATATGCGGTAAATAGTGTTTGTTTACATGTTGCTCATTAATGTGATTAATCACATTTGCATGATTTCCCCATAAACAAACTTCATGTCCATTCTCTACTAAAGTCATTGCCAAAGCACTGCCCCATGATCCTGCACCTAATACTGCAATGTTTTGTTTCATGATCACTCCTCAGTTCTCTACTTTTTTTCATACATAAATTCACTATAGTTTCCTATTGTCTGCTTTTTATGACGGTACACGTATATTATAACAGATGCCATAATTAAGACAAGAGAGAGTGCTTGAGATACTCTAATTGAACCTAACCATAAACTATCTGAACGCATACCTTCTACAAAGAAACGTTCTATCCCATACCATATAATATAAAATAGTGTAATATCTCCAATTTTTAATGTTTTTACTTTATGTCTAAGAACCATTAATAAAATAAATCCAATGATACTTAATACTGACTCGTATAAAAATGTAGGTTGATAATACTTTCCGTTAATATGCATTTGATTGATAATAAAATCTGGAATAAACAGCTGAGTTAAATGCTCACGACTCACTTCTGCACCGAATGCCTCTTGATTGACAAAATTTCCCCATCTTCCAATGGCTTGTGCTAATAAAACGGTAGGCGTAATAATATCTAGTGTTACCCAACTTGACACATTAAATTTCTTGGAATACCAATATACAACACCAATTCCAGCTAGCAAACCTCCATATATGGCCAAACCACCTTCCCAAATTTTAAAAACAGACAATAAGTCAGATTTAAAACGGTCAAATTCAAACGCAACATAGTACGCACGTGCACCGATAATGCCTATTGGCAAAGCATACATCAATAAATCATAAATATAGTCTTTTGGAAATTTTTTCCTTAATGCCTCACGATTGGATAAAAAAGCAGCTAGTAAAGCTCCAGTCATAATGATAACAGCATACCATTTAATCGAAAATTGCCCTATTTTAATAAAATCTGGATTAATCATATATTAACTCTCCTTTTGTGAATTTTCCGCAATCAATTTTGATAAATTTTGTTCAAAAACACGTGTTGCATCAAATCCCATATTTTTAGCACGGTGATTTTTGGTTGCCACTTCAATGATATTAGCAATATTTCTTCCTAATTTAACTGGAATAACAAAACGTGGAATATTAACATCTAAAATTTGAATAGTTTCATACGTGTTGCCTAAACGATCAAATGTTTTTTCACTATTCCATAATTCTAAATGAATAATCATATCTAAACGTTTGGTATCTCGCACTGTTCCAACGCCAAACAAATTCATCACATCAATAATACCAATTCCCCTTACTTCTAATAAATTTTTCAAGATTGCAGGAGATTCTCCAATTAATGTTAATTCATCTAGCTGATAAAACTCTACCCTATCATCTGCTACCAGTAAATGCCCTTTTTGAATTAAATCTAAAGCAACTTCACTTTTTCCTACACCACTATCACCAGTAATTAAAACACCTGTTCCAAAAACATCTAAAAATACACCATGTATAGATAAACGTTCCGCTAATTTATGCTCTAAAAAATTAGTCACATTACTTATTACACTGGTTGTTTTCGAATAGGCCTGCAATAAGGGAATCCCCGCTTTTATTGCCTTCTCAACAAAAATTTGTGGTACATCTAGCCCACGTGAAAAAATAAATGCAGGAACAAGTGGACTACATAATCGTTCAACAACTTCATCTGCTTTTTCAGAATTCATTTGTGCAATAAATGAAATTTCTGTCTTTCCAAACACTTGAATACGTTTTTCATCATAAAAATTAAAATAACCTGTTAATTCTACTCCTGGACGAGATAGTTCACTTGTATATACTTGTTTATGCAAAAATTCTTCACCGAATAATACTTTAATCCGTAATTTATCAACTAATTCACTAACGCTTACTTTCGACATAACTTCCTCCTACAAATCATTTGCCTTTATCATACCATTTTTATAGAAGATGTGAAAGGCAGAAACTTTATTTAACTATTTGTCTATCATCTTCAAAGCTATTCATTTTGTGCTGCATCTAAGTGTATTTAACACTATTACATTATATATACTTTTTACTGTTTTCACAGATATTTAAAACCATCTTATTAACTAAGATTATGATTAATGTTATTGATTTTTCTTAGTGATTGATTACATTTATTACAATTATGTATTTATCTTTTTATTAACATGTATATTGTTAATTTTTTAGTTATACAGATAGAAAAGCACTACTATTAATTACGTACCGATTTTTCCTATTTCAATAGCTATATTTTCTCTATAAAAAAACACTTTCGTCAAATTATATTAGTAAAGAAATAGATTTTTAGATAAATGTAATTGTATTAGTAAGCACTTTTTATTCACTAATGCAGTTACGCTAAAAATGCCGTGTTAGCAAACAGGAAAGTTTGTTAACACGGCATTTTATGTCACATTCAGTGACCTCAATATTTACAATTTATAAAAATATCTTATTAAATTAAAAAATTGATATAACTCTCTAACTCAAAATATCCTTTTCTATATATTACATATTTTCTAAACGATGAATACGATTTTTAGTTGTTGGACGTGTTGAAAATAATGAATCTCTTTCCACTTTTTTAAAAGGGTCTGCAATATATAATGTTGCACTTTGTGCATTGGCTTTTTGCATAGCAGGTGATTCAGAAATTTTAAGTAAAGCCGAAATTAAACCTTGAGGATTTCTCGTAAATGATACCGCAGTCGCATCAGCTAAATATTCACGATTACGTGAAAGTGAGTATTGTAAAATGATTGACATGAAAGGCCCTAAAACAATTGCAATAAGAGAAAGAATCATCAATATTGCACTAATTGTACTCTTATCATCTTGTTTAGATGACTGATGTTTACTTTCATTCCAAGGAAGTCTTACACTCAACTGAACCAATGCTGCAATAGCTGCTCCTAAGGCAATAGCAATAGTTTGTAAACGCACATCATAATTTTTAATATGAGCAAACTCATGTGCCATAACGCCCTCTAATTCTTCACGATTTAATCGTTCTAATAATCCTGTTGTTACCGCAACTGCTGCCTTTTCAGGAGATATTCCTGTTGCAAACGCATTTGGTGATTTATCTTGAATAACATAAATCTTAGGCATAGGTACTTTGGCAACCATTGCCATATCTTCAACAATATTCCATAACATCGGATAATTTTGCTTAGATGTAACTTCAGTAGCATGATTTAAACGCATAACCATAGAAGTTGATTGAGATAGCATCATACTAATATACACTACACCAATGATAATTGCTAGCATTAGACCATATAAAGAATTTCCTAATGCCATGACACCAATTCCCCAACCAATTAATGTATATAATACAAAATACATCATTACAACTATAACTGTTTTTTGTTTATTTTTCTCAATTTGTTGATGTAACATATGCGCTCCTCAATTAAAATGACACTTTTGGAACTTCTCTAACTTCAGGAGCAACTTCCAACATTTTTTCCAATTCGAAATGTGCTAAGTTTGCAATAATATTTGTCGGAATAGATTTTACTTTAATATTATAACTTGCAACATTTGAATTATATAGTTGACGAGAATATGCGATTTTATTTTCTGTGTTCGTTAATTCTTCTTGCAACTGTAAAAAGTTTGTATTTGCTTTTAAATCAGGATATGACTCTGCTAAAGCAAATACCGTTTTTAATGCACCTGTTAATTGATTAGACATATCCATAATATCTTGTTTATTTTCTACTGATGTATTCGTTAAACGATTACGTGCCTCAATCACTTTTTGCAATGTTTCTTGCTCATATTTTGCATATCCCTTAACCGTTTCAACCAAATTAGGAATTAAATCATTACGACGTTGTAACTGCACATCAATCTGTGCCCACGCCTCACTAATCCATGTTTTTAATTTAACCAATGAATTATATGACATAATCCCCCATAACACAATAACCACAATTAATCCTAGAATAAACCAAACCATACGATAACCTCTCTTTCTTTTTTATTTTATTATATCATATTTTATTATTTTTTGTCTTATCTTTTATTACTGCACTATTCACTAAAATTACCACATCTTATCTTTAGCACGTATAACACCAATCGAAAAGATTATTTCCTCCATTTTTCTTCTCTTAGAAAACTACCTACATGTTTATTTATTCGTTGATACTATATATTTTAAATAATTATTCTTCTGCTTACAATACAAAATTGTGTTGGCAAACACGATACATCTTTTGCTAGATGTATCCAAATAAGATAAGCAAACAAAAATAGTTTTACATATTTCTCAAACTGGATTTAAACTCAGTTTTTTTACATCTAATGCACTTCTATTTTTAACTACAAGACAGATTTCCACATAATATGCCACATCGTTTGCCCTAGTTTTATTAAACATAGAATTTTACTATCTAACACATGTGTCTAGTATTTTTTATTAGTAATTCCTACTCTTTATCTTTTATCATAGACATTAAGTCTTGACAGCATTGACAATGCTTTAATTTGGATGAACGTTTACATCTATAACGCCCCCAAAAAATAAGCAAATGATGTGTTTGACCCCAGCGTTCTTTTGGCACTTTTTTCATCAAAATATGCTCAACTTCCAAAGGTGTAGCATGTTCTGGAACAATCTTAAAACATTTGCTGACACGTTCAACATGTGTGTCTACTGCAATAGCAGGTTTATTAAACCCTACACTTAACACAACATTAGCTGTCTTTCTGCCTACACCTGCTAATTGTGTTAATTCCTCAAATGTGTCTGGCACTTTCCCTTGATGAAGTTCCAATAACTGCCTACAACATTCTTGAATATGTTTTGCTTTATTGCGATATAAGCCTATCGTGCTAATATCTTGCATCAATTCTTCAACAGGTACAGTTAAAAAATCTTGCGGAGCAGGATACTTTTCAAACAAAGACGGTGTCACTTTATTGACTGCTTTATCTGTTGTTCTGGCACTTAACATCACGGCAATTAATAATTCAAATGTATTTTGAAAGATCAACTCACACCATGCATCTGGAAAAACTTTTTCCATTTCATCTAAAACAAGATTAACTTTTTTTCGACTTAACATATTCTCTCACCTAAACCAATTTATTGTACTATCACTAAACATATTTTTATCAATGCTTTCACACATAACTGCTTGTTTTTGTTTACGATATTTTTGTGACTCTACCTCAGCCTCTTGAACAGTCAAAATACCTTTTTGTTTCCAATTATCTAAAATAGATCGAATGTAATTTAAGTGTCTTACATTCGCTAAAACAGCTTCTTTAAGCGCAGCTACAATTAATTCTTGAGAGTATCCGTCTACTTTAATCCAATCATGAATCATTGTTAATTGCATAGGTGTCAAAGAACGACCAAATTCCTGTTCAAACAATTCTGTCAACACATTAAAATCACTAGCAGGCTCTTTATTTTCTTGTTGCTTAGCATGCAATAATAATGTGATAGCTTTTTGATATAGTGGCTCAAATGAATAGTGTATATCTATCTTTCCATCAGCTAAAGTGACTTGATCGTCACGTACTAATTGCTTATTGACTAATTGGTGCATCATTTTCAACATGTCTAAATCAGATATGTTCATCCATTTAGCCACTTGCTTTATATTAGTATCTCCATTTGAAAAATGTAAAAACACAATAAATTCATCTGAATTTAGTCCTAATTCACGGTAGTGGTTTAGCATAAATGATGAAACAGTCATTGTCTTATCCATAAATTGTTGTAATATAATTTCTCGCACACTTTTCCACCTTTCCAACGTAAACTCTTATCCAAAAAATTCTTCGTATAACGCTTGAACAGCAAGTTGCTCATCTTCTGGACTAACACCAAATACAATACTGCGTTCTGAAGAGCCTTGATTAACCATTTGCACATTAATCTCTGCTCTAGCAAAGGCTGAAGCTGCCCGTGCTAATGTTCCAATAGACTCAACCATACCCTCTCCAACCAACATAACTAAACAGATAGGATCGTTAAAATACACTTCATCAACATTTAATTCATATTTGATGCGTTGAAGTAAAATAGCATTTTTTTCAGGAGACAACTGATTATCTCGTAATAATACCGTTAAATCATCAATTCCTGAGGGCATGTGTTCGAAACTAACATGTAATTCTTCCAAAATTTGCAATAGTTTACGACCAAATCCTATTTCTCTATTCATTAAATATTTTTCAACATAAATCGTTGTAAAACCACTCATGCTGGCAATTCCTGTGACCACATGCGTAGTACTTGGAACACTTGTTGTAATTAATGTTCCTGGTGCTGAAGGATTATTTGTATTTTTCACACGTACAGGAATTCCCTCTGAAAAAGCCGGTTGCAATGCTTCATCATGAAACACACCAAATCCGGCATACGATAACTCACGCATTTCATGATAAGTCATGTATTCCAAACGTTTTGGATTATCCACCATTGCTGGATTGGCTACACAAATGCCGTCCACATCTGTGAAATTTTCATATAATAAAGCTCGTACACCTTTAGCTACAATAGCTCCAGTAATATCCGAACCTCCTCTTGAAAATGTCACCACTTTACCGTCTTTTGTATAGCCAAAAAATCCCGGAAATACGACAATCTCTTTACGGGTTGCTAATTGTTTTAAACTGTCATAAGACGATTCAAGCACATTAGCATTCCCTGGATCATCACTCACAATTAATCCAGCATCTTTTGGATTAATATAAATAGCATCTAATCCTTCTTTTCTAAAATAAGCGGCTACCAATTTGGCATTATTATCCTCACCACTAGCTTTTAAAGCATCAATAAAATAAGACGGTTCTGTTACAGAAGATAATAACATCTGTAAGTTTTCCTCAATTTGCTGTAAAACAGGTTCTGTAATCTCTAATGCTTTAACCATATCGGCATAACGAAGAATAATTTTATCTAGTAAATAAGTTGTGTCTTCATCAGCTAACTTTGCTTTTGCTAAAGCAATTAATAAATCGGTAACTTTTTCATCTTCTTTAAATCGTTTTCCAGGTGCTGAAACAACAACAATACGACGTTGTTCATCTTCCTTAATGATATTTAAAACTTTTTTTAACTGTTCGGCTGAAGCAAGTGAACTGCCTCCAAACTTAACAACTTTCACATTCATTTCTCCTTTATGGCACTTTACTTTTTACACAATTATCAATCCACAAAAATGGCTTACCACTTTCCTTGAGTAATATAAATCATTAAAATAGAAATATCAGCCGGATTTACACCACTAATACGACTTGCTTGTCCAATCGTTTCAGGTTGGATAAGTTTTAGTCTTTGCTTAGCCTCGGTTGCCAGCCCATTAATTGTATCATAATCTATCTGTTTTGGAATACGTTTTTCTTCCATTTTTTTCATGCGTTCCACTTTTTCCGCTGCTTTTGCAATATATCCCTCATATTTTATTTGTATTTCCACCTGTTCTCTAACTTCCCTAGGCAACTGCTCTAAAGTAGGGGCAAAGCGCAAAATCTCACTATAGTTAATTTCAGGACGTTTCAATAAATCACTTGCTAAAATACCGTCTTTTAATTCTGCTGAATGCTTTTCCTTTAAAAATGTTTGTAATGCTTCATTTGGTTTTAAACGTGTTTGCATCAAGCGTTCTATCTCTTGTTCAACTGCATTCTTTTTTAATATGAACTGTTCTAAACGTTCACTAGACAGTAGCCCTAGTTTATGCCCAATCTCACTCAATCTAAAATCAGCATTATCATGTCTTAATAATAAACGGTACTCTGCTCTTGATGTTAATAGACGATACGGTTCTGTAGTTCCCTTAGTCACTAAATCATCAATCATTACACCAATATAAGCTTGGCTCCTTTCCAAAATAAATGGTTCTTTATCTTGAGCACGTAAAGCTGCATTAATTCCTGCAATTAACCCTTGACCTGCTGCCTCTTCATATCCAGAAGTTCCATTCATTTGTCCAGCAGTAAACAAGTTTTTAATACGTTTTGTTTCTAATGATGGACGTAATTGATGTGGAATAATTACATCATATTCAATCGCATATCCAGTTCGCATCACTTTAGCATTTTCTAATCCAACAACAGAATGTATCATTTCTTCTTGTACTTCCTCTGGTAAAGACGAGGACAATCCTTGAACATACACTTCTTGTGTATTTTCTCCCTCTGGTTCTAAAAATAATTGATGTCGCAATTTATCAGCAAATCGAACAATTTTATCTTCGATAGACGGACAATATCTTGCTCCTACACCTTCGACAATTCCTGTAAACATAGGGGCACGATGTAAATTTTTACGAATAATATGATGCGTTTTTTCATTTGTATACGTTAACCAACACGGAATTTGATTTTTACGATATGCTTCATCTGGTGTTGCAAAACTAAAATGGTTTGCTTTCTCATCTCCAGGCTGAATTTCCGTTTGCGTATAATCAATACTTGAAGATAACACACGTGCAGGAGTTCCTGTTTTAAAACGTGCCAATTCAAATCCTAATTCCTCCAAATGCTCCGATAATTTAATAGACGGCTGCGAATTATTTGGTCCAGATGAATACATCAATTCTCCAATAATAATTTTCCCTCTTGAACTCGTTCCTGCGGTTAATACAACCGCTTTAGCACGATATATTGCTCCTGTGTGTGTTATCACACCACAGCACACATTATCTTCTACAACCAAACGTTCAACTGTTCCCTGACGTAAAGTCAAGTTCTCTTGTTGCTCAATAGTGTGTTTCATTTCTGTTGCATACACATACTTATCAGCTTGAGCACGTAAAGCTTGTACAGCAGGGCCTTTCCCTGTATTCAGCATACGCATTTGAATATACGATTTATCGATATTTTTCCCCATTTCACCACCTAAAGCGTCAATTTCTCTAACAACAACGCCTTTAGCTGGACCACCAATAGATGGATTACACGGCATAAATGCCACCATATCTAAACTAATCGTTAATAATAACGTTCTTTGTCCCATACGTGCACTTGCAAGTGCTGCCTCACTTCCTGCATGTCCTGCTCCAACAACAATAACGTCATAATGTCCTGATTCAAATCGTTCCACTTGTATTCTCCTTTATTTTCTCTTCATTTTATTTCATCATTACATCATTTAATAAACATTTCATTCAAACTACTCATTATCATATATCCTAATTCAGCAAATAGTTTAATCTATTAAAACCATATCTATGCTTAACTTGTTTACTTTACATTAAAATATATGACCTCCTATTGAACAATGACCTTGTCATATTCTACATCAAAAAACATAATCATATCAGGTTGATAAAAATTTCATGCATAAAATCCTACTGTCATAAAATTTACTAGATTCATACTATCTAGCCATTATCTAAGCACTATACCTTTTTAAACAAGGCAAACTTATCATTCGCCTGTATAATCTTTCTAGCGATCATTTACAATAATATGCTCTATCCCTTTCCAATCCACTAATTTTTCTTTCAAAAACCTAGGTCTTAAATCAAGATTTTTTAACTCACTCACATGTACCCACTCACAAGGGAAATGTGCATCTTCATCAAGTACATACTTAGCTGGCTCATCTAAAAGCGTAACAAAATAATAATACTCTAAATTATGATACTGTATATTTTCTTCTGTAAAAAAATTTTCAACAACAAAAGCTAGCTGGTTGACTTCAACACGTGCATGCAGTTCTTCAAATACTTCTCTCACAACAGCTTCCTGTGTTGTTTCATTAACTAGAGCAGCTCCGCCAAGTGTAGCATATTTTTGATTAGCATACACTAAATAAATATAATCATCTCTCATAATTAACTCTGCTGCTCGTACACCACACCGTACATTGTTATTAAAAAATCTAAAATCCATGTACTTTTCCTTTCCAATTCACATACATTCACTACTATTGAAGCAAAGACCATTATTTACATATTATCATAAAAAGTGACATTATTTTCTATTAATTTTCCGTCTTGATAGACAAATTTTGCAGAGAAAAATGCTCTTTTCTCCAAAATCCATTTCATAAAAAGATAATCTCCTTGCCAAGTTGGTTTTTGTAAAATATCTTCATACAATACCCATTCTAAAGTTCCCTCTTTGCACTCTTTTACCAATTCACCAGTAAACTCACTCACACGAAAAACATACGTATACCAATCTTTTTGTGGTGTAAAATTTGGAAAAGTTATTATGCCACATAATTGCATTTTTTGAACAATCAATCCCGTTTCCTCTTGAATTTCACGTCTTGCACATTCCTCAGGTGTTTCTGAGTCTTCAAATTTACCACCTACCCCAATCCATTTACCCTGATGCACATCATTGGCTTTTTTATTTCTGTGTAACAATAACCATTCTTTCCCATTATCAATGTAACAAATCGTAGCAAGTTGTATCATACTAACCTCCTATTTCCCTAGACAGAATTGACTAAACAAAGCATTCAACAATTCATCTTGCACTGTTTCACCAGTTATTTCGCCTAATAACTCCCATGCTCTTGTAAAATCAATTTGGATTAAATCAACGGGAATACCCATTTCAATAGCTTCTAGCACATCATCAATTTTTTCTATTGCTTGTTGAATGAGTGCAATATGACGAACATTAGATACGTACGTAGCATCCCTATCATTCACATGCCCACTGAAAAATAATTGTGCAATATTTTCTTCTAGGCAATCAATTCCTTCATTATTAAGTATTGACATGTCAATAATACTGTCTTTTCCAATATATGTGGCTAGCTCTTGCCTGTCTAATGCAGATGGTAAATCTATTTTATTGAGTAAAATGACCCTTTTATACGCATTCGTTTGTTCAATTAAAGCCTTGTCCTCATGAGTTAATTTTTCTGAACTATTCAAAATAAGTATTACAAAATCAGCCTCACTTAGAGCTTTTTTACTCCGTTCAACTCCAATTTTTTCAACAATATCATCAGTTTCACGAATTCCTGCCGTATCGACCAATTTTAAAGGCACACCTCTAACATTGACATATTCTTCAATCGTGTCACGTGTCGTTCCAGCAATATCTGTCACAATAGCCTTATCTTCACGCAATAAGCGATTTAATAAACTTGATTTCCCAACATTTGGTCGCCCAATAATTGCCGTTTGCAAGCCATCACGTAAAATTTTTCCTTGACTAGCCGATTTAAGCAACATTCCTAATTCTACTTTGACTTTAGTTGCACTTTCTTTTAAGACATTCAAGCTCATCTCTTCAACCTCATCATACTCTGGATAATCAATATTCACTTCAACTTGTGCCAATGTATTCAAAATGGTCTGTCTATTTTTTCCAATAAGTGCTGATAATTGCCCATCAACTTGCCTTAAAGCCTGCTTCATTGATTGATCCGTCTTAGACCTAATCAAATCCATGACTGCCTCAGCCTGTGTCAAATCAATCCTTCCGTTCAAAAAAGCCCGTTTTGTAAATTCTCCCGGTTCAGCTAATCGTGCTCCATTTTGTAAAACTACTTGCAACACTTGATTAACAACAACCATTCCACCGTGGCAATTAATCTCTACAACATCTTCTTTTGTAAACGTTCTTGGGGCACGCATAACAGACAACATCACTTCATCAACAACACAATTATTCTCTTTTGGATTAATAATATGTCCATAATGAATAGTATGAGAATCAACTTTTTCTAAATTTTTTTCCTTAAACAACTGATTTGCAATACCAACTGCATTTATACCGGATAAACGTACTATACCTATAGCACCTTCTCCCAAAGCAGTTGAAATCGCTGCTATTGTATCAAACTCTAACATCACGCATTTCCTCATCTTTTTAAATTAAAATACAAAGAAAAGTGCATACTACGCCTGCATTCAAGACGAAGCTGCACTTTCACTGCACGCTATAAATTAACTATAATTATCATATCAAAAATAAGAAAAAAATCAAGAAAATAGCTAAAAAATTCAAGAATACTTTACTATTTATCCAAATTAATCCTCGTTTTCCAACTCAAATACGATAAATGCTAAATCAAATAAGTGAAAAGTCTTAATACTGTGGTATACAGTCACCTTAATGTAAAAACATTCAAAACATAAACGACAGATTTAAAGATAAATAAGTCACGATTCAAAAAGTAGTATAAATTAGTTTGATACAAATATATTATATATTTTTAAAAGTCACCTAGATACAAAAAATTTATTTTTACTATAAAGCTAGATGCATACATTTAGCTAGAAGTTCATATTCTATGCTAATATTTTATCTATTCTCATCTTAAAAACACACTGTTTCTTTTAGATAAAATGCATACTCAATTATTACAAAGTATCATTTTAAAAATTAGTGAATTTTATAACGTATCTTATCTTTTTTAGGTAAAATATACAAAATAACAAACTTTGGATAAAAATATAATCTCTATACTCATCGAACAAGTAAAAGAGATACAGTACTGTAAATGAATTTATAATTATACTCCAAACATAATCAAAAAATAACGGGGCTGGGAAAAAAGTTTTAAAAATAAAAAACAACTTATAATTACGTCGTCAGAAACGTTGATTCTAAGCTGTTTTCAATTTTTCAAATGTTAATCAAAAGACTAAAATTTTAGTTTTTTCCCAGTCCCGTCACAAATGTTTCTATATCAACATTTTATTAAGCTGCTTATCGGGATTGAACCGACGACCTCAACCTTACCATGGTTGCGCTCTGCCAACTGAGCTAAAGCAGCAATGCCGGCTAAAGGACTTGAACCCTCGACCCTCTGATTACGATTCAGACGCTCTACCAACTGAGCTAAGCCGGCTAGATGAAACAAAAATTTTACTCACTAATAAAAAATTGACATTATATATAAAAAAAACGCTAATCGCGTTTAAAACTCCGCCAGTAGGACTCGAACCTACGACATCATGATTAACAGTCATGCGCTACTACCAACTGAGCTATGGCGGAAAAATAAAAGCGTGGCAACGTCCTACTCTTGCAGGGGGAATCCCCCAACTACCCTCGGCGCTAAAAAGCTTAACTTCTGTGTTCGGCATGGGTACAGGTGTCTCCTTCTTGCCATCGTTACCACACTTTATTGAAA
>NZ_SPPB01000030.1 GCF_004570605.1 Granulicatella sp. WM01
TGAAATAGTATAGCCCTCGTTTAATAATATTTCAATTTGACTTCTTTCTTTATCACTTAAGTGTTTATAGTGTCGTTTTGTGGTATAATGTACTTCAGACATGAAAATCTTCCTATCTATTTGGTTTGGCAACTTTAGTATAGCTGATTTTCATGTTTTTTTGTTTATTTTTATTTGTTGCACTTCATTTTACAACACGGGACAAAAATTTAAACTTTGTAGCAGAGAAATTATTCTTGACAATGGCTGGTTATGTGAGAAAAAACAAGGCTATACCGAATAATTTAAATTTGATTGAAGAGGATATTAGGGAAAAATTTGATAAAGATTTCTATGAACAAGGATTTAATCTTACTTTCCGAAAGATACTTAAACAATATGAAGTAGATGAAAAGAATTTTAGAATGATATTTGTTCGAAATATAGAACAATCCATTGTCAACATGCATTCTTTCTTCATTGATGATTTAAGGAAAGCAAAGGAACTTGACACTCACAACTTAAATAGATATTTAAACATGTTTGGAATCAATCGAGTAAACCTGGATTCTAATGCAAAATCATGTAATTTTAATCCGAATATTTTTGACGAAATTCTCCAGCCGATAAATTATCCTATGGGTCGTTTTCCAAGTAATCCGGATTTTTCTTTATCTTTTATGCAGCAAGTTACCGTCAATCTTTATTTGAACGATATCAATGATATTTTAAGTGTTAACGGTCCACCGGGGACAGGAAAGACAACACTGTTGAAAGATATATTTGCCGATTTGGTTGTTAGACAGGCTTATGAAATGAGCATAACTATGAATTCTCCGTTAAAAAATGAACTTAAATATTTTAAGGATAACACTATATCCGTACTTTCCTCAAAGATATCAAAATACAATATGTTGGTTGCCAGTTCAAATAATGCGGCTGTTCAAAATATTGTAGGAGATCTACCACTCAAAAAGGATATTTTTGAAGAGTTCATTCCTCTAATCGAAGAGGTAGATTATTTTACTTATTCTTCAAATTCTAGATACGAAAAAATTTATAATGAAAAAAGCGAAAAATATGATTGTGATTTAGTGCAAAAAGAGGGGAAAAATAAGAGTTGGGGTATGTTTTCTTTTGAGGGAGGAGCATCAACAAACTTGAATAAGTTGTGCAATAAAATTCAATCAATGACGGATGAACTTGATAATTGGAATTTATCCAGTAAAAATGAAGTAGAAATCATTGAAGAATTTCATAAATTATATGAAGAGGTTAGTTCTTATAAGAAGATTATGCAGTCTTTTTTTATGAAATTTAAATATTTAAAAGACTTAAAGAAAGAGCTGAAAAATAAAAAAGAAGCCTTAAAGTTACACGAATCTCAAAAAGTAGAAGTGGAGAATCGGATTCTTAACATAGACCGTGAGATAAGGGAACTTGAGAGAAAAAAGCAAATACAAGAAGATGAAATATTAAAAGTACGTGAAAAACTAAATCTAAATGAATATGAAATCCAAAGAACAAAGAGAAATTTTGAAGTTATCAAAATGCAGATACCACAAGAAAATGTGATTTCCAAACTGATAAGATTATTCAGAAAAAGCAATCAGCAAAATCTTTATGATAGATTAAATCATGAAAATAATACCTTAAATCAGCTTGAAATATATAACAAGGAGCTTTTAAAACAAATTTCAAGTATAAACCAAAAGATAACTGATTGTACAACTGATATAGGATGTCGTAGAGATTGTAAATATTCAATAAATGAAGAATATGAATCTAAGAAGAATAACCTCAATCGTTTTGTTTTAAATACGCAGAAAATGATTCTTGAACTTGAAGATAAATTGACACAAGAAAATGTCCGATGCGTTGATTTCGGATTAAGATATGAGGAGTTACAAAAATCAAATCCATGGTTTGATAAGGAGTTTAGAATTTTACAGACAAAATTGTTTATTTGTGCATTAAAGGTGAGAAAACTTTATTTATATAAGAATAATAAAAGTTTGAAGGCAGCGAAGAGTATCTTTGAAAGGCAGAATGAACATATCAGCAAAGAAAATGGTAAGTTATTAATAAAGACAGCATGGGAATGGATTAATCTAGCAATTCCGGTTGTTAGTTCTACATTTGCAAGTTTCGGCAGGATGTTTAGAAATTTTGATGAAGACTCTCTGGGGGCTTTATTCATAGATGAGGCTGGGCAGGCCTTGCCCCAAGCTAGTGTTGGTAGTATTTTCAGAAGTAAAAAGGTCATGGTTGTTGGAGATCCTTCTCAGATTAAGCCTGTACTGACTTTGGACTCGAAAATGATGAATCTAATTGCAAGATTATATCAAGTGGATGAAAATTTCGTCTCCAAGGATGCTTCTACACAATCCTTGGTTGATACGACGAGTCAATACGGTTTTCAAAAAAATGAAGAAAAGTGGATTGGAATACCTCTTTGGGTGCATAGGCGTTCCAATTACCCCATGTTTTCAATTGCTAATAGAATTTCCTACAATGATTTGATGGTTCAGGGAAAAGAAGGAAATTCTGCTTATGGAAAAGCATTCTGGTATGATGTGAAGGGAATTGCTGACAATAAATATGTTGAGGAACAGGGAGATAAGTTGGTTGAATTGATACAAGAGAAGTTATCTAAAAATCCCGATTTAAAAGATAAAATCTATGTCATAAGCCCGTTTAAGAATGTTGCTACAAAGTTAATCGAAAAATTAGATTCCATCCATTTTGTCATTAAAGGTGTAAATGGTAAGGTTATTAATGTGGGAACTGTTCATACTTTTCAGGGGAAAGAGGCAAATATCGTATATTTTGTTCTAGGTGCAGACAATAATAGCCAGGGAGCAGCCAGATGGGCATTTTCCGAACCAAATATAGTAAATGTGGCGGCAACTCGAGCAAAGGAAGAGTTTTATATTATAGGTGATAAAACTCTCTATTCAAAATTGGGGAGCGAAATTGCACTGCAAACTATTGAAATAATAGACAAATACAATGGGCAAAGTGATACCAAGGAACATACTTGTGTATAGTCTATTTGGGTGACATTGAGTGTATGTTAGAGTTTACTCATCATTAGGTGGCTTGATGAGGTTAGAAGAATCTAGTCAAAGTAGACCAGGTAAGACAAGGATATACTGTATCAAACAAAAAATAGTTCCAAGGCAACATTATTATTGACAGTTATAATTGTCATCCTTTACATCAAAATTATCTTGCTTTACAGAAAAAAACATGGAAAAGATAGCGTTGATTATACCAATTGTTTTGTAGAAAAATGGGGGATATCTCTTTGATCAACTTAGTAAGAAAGCTTACCACTTTTTAATGGAATGAATTGAGAATAACAGGAGTCCTACCATAAATAGCTTATATGTTAAATGGTGTTGGTGACCAAATATTGAGCAATCGTATGAGCGGGTATAAATTTCTATCGATTTTCTTTTTAAATAAACGATTAACCAGTAATATTCTTTCTCCAAAATTATAAAAATTGTGATAACCATATCCTTATCTACATAGAACCTAAAGCTTTTGAAATAAAAACAGAGAAGGAAATGCTTTTTATTAAAAACATTGGATCTAAAACAATAGAATGACTAAAGAAATCGGTATCATGTTAAAAAATAGAGTAGATAGACTGTTACGTAAGTAAATCTGAAAGAGATTTAGTTTTTAGTAATTGGAATTGTGTCAAAAGGTTGATGCCAAGTGTTATCAACCTTTTTGATTTGAAAAAAGTACTGAAAAAAATTACTCCCTTTCAAATATATTTATAAATAAGTGATAAGGTATTGAAACAGAGTGAATAGGTATTTTTTATGGATAATCATATCATGAAACTATTTAGTTTTTGGTTTTCATCCAATAATGTGGGGAAATGTACCTCTCCTAGTGATATAAAACAATTGTGTGAGTAAAGGTTTTTGTTAGCCAACACGATTTTTTGTTATACCTTTAATTTTTTTGAAGGTGTTTTTGGGTGAATAAACATTTAACTGAATATAAAATGTTACGTGTGTATAAAAATGGATAGTCTTTATGATACTTAAGCAATATAAATAAAACAAAAAAGTTGACAATAAGTAAAAATGTGATAGGATAATTATGTCCATATTTAAGCAAAGATGATGCAAGATATGAGAAGTATGGTAAAATAAGAGTGTAAATAAATATTAGGAGTGTATGAGTTATGAAACAAGAAGAATTTAAAGACGTTGTTGCAAAAGGTGGAAAAGTGATTGATGTTAGTGATGCAAGTCGCTTTGCTGAATCACATATTGAAGGAGCTATAAATATTCCTTTAGAAGAATTAGAAGAAAGATTAGCCGAATTAGATAAAAATGAAGAATATCATGTTGTGTGTCGTTTAGGCATCAAATCAGAAAAAGCTACGGAAATATTAACTCAAAAAGGGTACCATGTTCATAATGTAGAAGGTGGGATGAATGACTGGAATGGAGAGGTTGTAAGTGAATAAAAATGTGATTCGTGTAAAAGGTGCACGTACGCATAATTTGAAAAATATTTCTGTCGATATACCTCGTGATCAACTTGTTGTCATTACAGGCTTGTCAGGATCTGGAAAAAGTTCTTTGGCATTTGATACATTGTATGCAGAAGGGCAAAGACGTTATGTTGAAAGTTTGTCGAGCTATGCTCGACAATTTTTAGGGCAAATGGATAAACCGGATGTAGATAGTATTGAAGGATTAAGTCCGGCTGTGTCTATTGATCAAAAAACAACGAGTAAAAATCCGCGTTCAACTGTAGGAACCGTTACTGAAATCAATGATTACTTGCGCTTGCTCTACGCAAGAGTAGGAAAACCAATTTGTCCAAATGACGGTACTATTATTGAAAGTCAAACTGTAGAACAGATGGTAGATAAAGTGTTGTCTTTGCCGGAACGAACTAAAATTCAAGTTTTAGCTCCTGTTGTTACTGGAAAAAAAGGACAGCATAAAAAAGTCTTTGAGCAGTTAAAGAAAGAGGGGTATATTCGTGTTAGAGTAGATGGTGACCTGTTTGATTTATCTGAAACAATTGAATTGGATAAAAATAAAAAACATACAATAGAATTAATTATCGACCGTTTAGTTGTTAAAACAGAGAGTCGCTCTCGCTTATTTGAATCCATTGAATCAGCCTTACGCATGGCTGAGGGGTATGTGTTGATTGATGTTATTGATGGAGAAACTATGTTATTTAGTGAGCATCATGCATGTCCACATTGTGGGTTTACTGTAGGTGAATTGGAGCCACGGTTATTTTCTTTTAATGCTCCGTTTGGTTCGTGTCCTGCTTGTGATGGATTGGGGAGTAGCTTATCAGTAGATGCTGATTTAGTTGTTCCAGATAAATCACTTAGCTTGAATGGTGGTGCGATTAGTGCGTGGAATCCTATTAGTTCTACCTACTATACAAAAATGTTAACCCAGTTTTGTGAGCAATTCAATATTCCAATGGATATTCCTTTTTCTGAATTGTCTTTGGAGCATGTCGATTTACTTTTCAACGGCTCAAAAGGAAAAGTTTTTCATTTTCATTATGAAAATGAATTTGGTGGAGTTCGTGATGTAGATATTCCTTTTGAAGGTGTGTTGGTTAATATTAAGCGACGTTATCATGAAACGAATAGTGATTTTACACGTGAACAAATGATGCTTTATATGACTGAACTAACTTGTCCAACTTGTAAAGGGAAACGGTTGAATTCTGCTGCATTAGCTGTAAAAATTAATGGACAGAGTATTGCAGATGTCACGGATTTGTCTATTGCCGATAGTTTAGATTTTTTTGAACAGCTCTCTTTTGGACAGGCAGATACCATTATTGCTCAGCCTATATTAAAAGAAATTAATGATCGTTTAACCTTTTTACGTAATGTAGGATTAAATTATTTGTCATTAAGTCGTATGGCAGGTACTTTATCTGGTGGAGAAGCACAACGGATTCGTTTAGCCACACAAATAGGCTCAAATTTGTCCGGTGTATTATATGTTTTAGATGAACCATCTATCGGATTACATCAAAGAGATAATGATCGCTTGATTGAATCATTGAAAAAAATGCGTGATTTAGGAAATACTTTAATTGTTGTGGAGCATGATGAAGATACTATGAAACAAGCGGATTATTTAATTGATATGGGTCCAGCCGCTGGAGAGCATGGTGGAGAAATTATTGCTTGTGGAACACCTCAAGAAGTCATAGACAACCCCAATTCATTAACTGGACAATACTTATCTGGAGTAAAACACATTCATTTACCGGAAAGTAGACGAACAGAGAATAAAGGATGGATAGAAGTTATTGATGCAACTGAAAATAATTTAAAGCATGTCCATGCAAAATTTCCAATTGGTCGTCTAACAGCAGTGACTGGTGTGTCAGGATCTGGAAAAAGTTCATTAGTTAATGAAGTGCTAAAAAAAGGATTGATGCGTGAATTAACACGTTCGAAAGAACGTCCTGGAGCATTTAAAGCGATTAAAGGTGTAGAGCATTTAGATAAGATTATTGATATTGACCAAAGTCCTATTGGGCGTACACCAAGAAGTAATCCTGCAACGTATACCGGTGTTTTTGATGATATTCGTGATGTGTTTGCAACAACGAATGAAGCAAAAGTAAGAGGATATAAAAAAGGACGTTTCAGTTTCAATGTAAAGGGTGGACGATGTGAGGCATGTCGTGGAGACGGTATTTTAAAAATTGAGATGCACTTTTTAGCAGATGTGTATGTACCGTGTGAAGTATGTCATGGGAAACGCTATAACTCAGAAACATTGGAAGTCACTTATAAAGGAAAAAACATTTCTGAAGTTTTAGATATGACAGTAGAGGAAGCCTTAGATTTCTTTGCAGCTATTCCTAAAATTAAACGAAAACTACAAACTATTGTAGATGTTGGACTAGGGTATGTGCGTTTAGGACAATCAGCTTTAACATTATCTGGTGGAGAAGCACAACGCATGAAACTAGCCAGTGAATTGCAACGTGTTGCGACAGGAAAAACGGTCTATATTTTAGATGAACCAACAACTGGTTTACACGTTGATGATATTAAGCGTCTATTAATTGTGTTAAATCGTCTAGTAGATGCTGGAAATACAGTGATTGTAATTGAACATAATTTAGAAGTTATTAAAACAGCGGATTATATTATTGATATAGGTCCAGAAGGTGGAGCTGGTGGTGGACAAATTATCGCTATTGGAACACCAGAGGAGATTGTTAAGGTTAAGGAAAGTCATACAGGACGTTACTTAGCACCGTTATTGCAACATATATAACTACTAATTTTTATAGAATAGATAGTTATGACTTAATATTAAGTATTGAAGTTGCTTTCTATTAACAAATAGAGACTCTATGTCAAATAGGGGTGATGAGGTTGTTATGCACTTAAGTGCATAACAGTCTTTTCATCACTAGAAAACAATTTTGTTTCTATAATAAATAGATATGAACAATCGTTCGTGTTGGTAAACACAAAGTTTTACCAACACGATTGGTTTATACAAAAAGTTGTGAACTCAAAAATAGTAAAGAGATATTAAAGCTAAAGGGATTGGAAAAAGTCTTTAACTCACAAAAACTGCGAGAAATCAATGTTTGTAAACGTTGATTTCTTGCAGTTTTCAATATATCGTTTCATATAATGTTTAGTTTTTTCCAACTACTTTATGCTTATCCAGTGTTATGTGTATTGCGTTTTACGATTAGCGTTATAATACTTCTTTGCCTTCTTCACCAGATTTTGCAGGTAAGATAAGGTTTAAAATAATACCGACTAAAGCACTTAAAGCTGTTCCTGATAATGTTAATTCAGGTGTAATTTGTAGAATAGCTCCACCTAAACCAATAACAAGCATTGCACTAGCAATAATCAAATTTTTAGCTAAGCGTAAATCTACTTTTGCTTCAATCATAACTTTCAGTCCATTACTTGCAATAACACCATATAAGATAATAGACATTCCCCCAATAACCGCTTGAGGAATAGTTGAAATAAGAGCAGTAAATTTACCAAGTGTTGATAAAATCATAGCAATAATGGCTGCATTACGAATAATAGAAACAGATGCAATACGGGTCATGCCAATAACACCAGTATTTTCTCCATAAGTTGTATTGGCAGGTCCACCAAGAAAAGCTGAAACAGCAGTAGCTACACCGTCACCGATTAATGTGCGTTTTAATCCAGGTTCTTTTAAAAATTGACGTCCACAAATTTCACTTAATACAGTATGATCTCCAATATGTTCTGAGATAGTGACAATGGCTAGAGGGAGAATAGCCATTGCTTCTGGACCCAAGTCAAATGTATAAGTAGAAAACCATGGTGTATCAAATGGTAGTGAGAAATTTGGAAGTTGTAACCAGTTCGCTTGTGTAACAGGTGTAAAGTCTACAAGACCGACAAAAATGGCAACAATATATCCTGCCAATATACCAAGTAAAAATGGAATAATTTTGAAAAATCCTTTTGCTGTTGTATTAATGTAAGCAGTCACTAAAAAAGTGACTAAAGCAACAAAAATTTGTCTTAAGTCAGCATTGGCTACTAAACCTGCATTTTTAACGGCTGAGTTGGCTAACCCAAGTCCGATAACCATAATCATTGGACCAATAACAATGGGGGGAAGAAGTTTATCAATCCATTGTGTCCCAACTAATTTAACTAAAGCAGCAACTAAGACGTAAATCAGTCCAACTATAATAATACCTGTTTGAGCAGCTGAAATATCACCATTTTTTTGTTGAATAGCAAAACCTACAGCTGAAATATAGGCAAATGATGATCCTAAATAGACAGGTACTTTTGCTTTGGTTGCAATAATGTAAATTAAGGTGCCAAGACCACTACAAAATAGTGCCACAGAAACAGACATATTTAATAATAAAGGCACAAGAATGGTGGCACCAAACATTGCAAAAATATGCTGGATACTTAAAATCAATCCTAATTTCCATTCTGGTTTATCGTGTACATCTAAAAGTAATTTTTGTTCCATAAAGACCTCCTAAAGCTCATTTGTAAGAGAAAACAAATTTCTATAAACAAAAAAGCCTGAATATGATAGTATCCGGCTCTAAAAGAATAGTATAATGTGTTTTTGCCTTTTCCATTTCACTGAATGGAATTAAAGCCTAATACTTTCAAGAGTATAGCAGTAAAAGAAGAAAAATGCAAGGTAATCCTTAATAAAGTAGATAAAAATTATTTAATAAAAATATTTAATATCAAAACACAACTTTAAACATTTTTATTATGACATAGGGAAAAGTGTTGTAGGAGATGAGTAAAACGTTATATTAGACTAAAAATGTCATTATAGATGTTTATGTCTATAGACTATTCAATTTTGTAGTTACTTTAATGAGTGGTACGATGCTTATATGATTAAGAAAAAATGAGTTACTTAAAAAACAGCTTTAAATCAAAGAAGATAAATAGTTTATTCAACACGTTATAAGTCTATTTGTTAGTTTTTGTTATCTATGAATAAACAATGAAAAAGACTTGATACGTTTAGAGAATATGTGATAAAGATTTGAGTAAAAAGAGATAGGATACTTTACTTTATGAAAGGTTATAAAAAATGATAAAATGGTAAATAGGTTTATATTTTCTCTTTTCTTATAATGATGGGACTGGGAAAAAACTAAAATTTTAGCCTTTCGCTTAAAATTTGAAAACTGCTTAGAATCAACGTTTATGATGACGTCATGATAAGATGTTTTTTATGTTTAAGACTTTTTTCCCAGTACCACCGTGCATGTCGTTCAAGATAATAATCTAAGTGAGAAATCTGTCCTCGTTTTGTGAGGATTGATTTTGAGTACGACATGCCCGTCGTACTCAAAAAAGTGGAAAGATTTGAAAAAAATTTTTCCACTTTTTTATTATATTTTAGACTTTTTCCCAGTCCCAATGATATAATATTGGTGAAAAATGTACTTTACTTAGTTATAAAAAACAATCGAGTTAGTGAACCAAAAAGCTCACAACACGATTGTTTTTGTATATTTTGATTAAATTGCCCATTCTCCATTTCTGAAAATAGGAATAACTTGACCGTCTTGTGTGATACCATCAATATCCATAAATTCAGAGCCAATCATAAAATCTACGTGAGTTGATGAACGGTTTAATCCAGCTTCTTCAAGTTCTTCTTGACTCATATCCACACCACCTTGTACGCTATGTGCATAAGCTGAACCAATAGCTAAATGGTTAGAGGCGTTTTCGTCAAATAATGTGTTGAAGAATGTTAGTCCAGATAATGAGATTGGTGTTTTGTGTGCAACAAGAGCAACTTCTCCTAAAGCACGTGCACCTTCATTTTCCTCAACTAAACGTTTAATCGTTTCTTCACCTTTTTTAGCTGTAACATCAACAATTTGACCGTCTTTAAATGTGAATGTCATATCTTCAATGACAACACCTGCATAGCTTAATGGTTTTGTACTAGATACATAACCTTCTGCACGTCTGAAATCTGGTGCAGTAAACACTTCTTCAGTTGGCATGTTTGCAATAAACTTGTGACCTTGTGCATTGATACTACCAGCAGATTCCCAAATGTGATTTTTTGGCAACCCTAATGTTAAGTCTGTACCTGGTGCTGTGTAGTGAAGAGCATCAAATTGAATATCATTTAAAATTTTTGCTTTTTGATTTAATTTTTCTTCATGTTCATTCCATGCTTGAATTGGATCATCTGCATAGATACGATTCATTTTGAAAATTGCATCCCATAATGCATCAACTTGTTCTTCAGTTGATGACAAGTTAGGGAACACCATAGCTGCCCATTCTGGATTGGACGCAGCACCTAATGTCCAACTGATTTTGTTTGCTTGTGTAGCTAAGCGTTGTTCGTGTAAAGCAACTGCAGTAGCTTTTGTTAATGTTGCTAAACGAGCTGAATCAACTTGAGCAAAAGCATTTGGATTAGCAGATAAAATAACTAAACGGCTTGTTTTTTTGTTTAGGTAATGTAAAGATTTATCTACTATGTATTGCGGAACATTCTCGATACAATCCGATTCAGCGTGTAATAATTTCTCACGTGTAATGACTTCATCTGTGTAATCTACAACAACTTCAACGGCACCATAAGCATAGGCTTCCTTAGTTAGTAGACGTGCAAAATGTGCGTGTTCAACAGGAATTGTAATGATTAGACGATGCCCTTCTGAAATACTCAAGCCTTTTTTTAAAAGAAGCTGAGCATATTTTTTTAAATTTTCTTCAAATTGCGGTAAAACCATATAAATGCTCCTTTTCATAATTAATGTATTATATTGATAGATTAAGTAACTTTTCTCAATTGAAAAGTATATTATCTTGTATTTCTATATTGTCTATTGAAATTATAGACTGAAAAAATATAAACTGAATAGACAGTAGTTTAGACTAATTATTTGCCAAGGTTTTGAACCAATTCTTCAGCAAACTTATGTAAATTTTCTATATCTTGATCTTCTGCCATTAATTCAATTTTAACATTTTCTGAACCTTGAGTTGCACCAGTTTTTTTGAATTGTTCTTCAAATAATAGGACAGCATTACAGTAGAATTCGTAATAAGAATCTCCAGAACCGAAAACCCCAAAAATTTTACCTGTTAAATCTTCTTGAGCTAAGTCTTCATAAAAATCTAACATTTCATCAGGAATTTCTCCCTCACCGTAGGTATAGCTTCCTACAATACATAAATCGTAATTTTGAAAATCACTTGCACTTGCTTGTGTACTATCCATAATATCAACAGCAATTCCAAGTTCTTCTAATTTTTCTGCAACAAAATCGGCACATTCTTCTGTGCTACCAGTTAAACTTGCAAAAACAATTAAAGCAGATGACATTTTTATTCCTCCATTATTCTAAAACTATATCTAGTATACCATAAAAACGACAAAATATCAGACTAAAGACTGGTAAAAAATTTTTTATTATCATTTATAATAAACTTATCATAAGGAAAGGAGTTTAATATGGGTATAGTTCTATTGGTCAGTGCATTTATTGGCGTTATTATTATCTTGTTTAGTCGATACTTTTGGCTAGGTGGATTGGTAACTATAACGTCATTCATTAGCTACTTTATCTTATTTGGAACTGGAGAATGGATTCATGTGATAATACTAATCCTTGGATTTGCTTTAATGGGATTAGAATTAGTCGTTCCAAGTTTTGGGGCAATAGGTATTGTCGGTATGTTAATGATTGGATTAGGGTTATATAGTTCTAGTATTAATCCATCCATTACTTTATTTAATATGAGTATTGCTAGTGTTATTGCATTAACAATTGTCTTAATATTAGTAAAATGTGGATATAAATTGCAATTTGCAAGAGGGTTAGTTTTACACAGTCGACTATCAAGTGATAAAGGTTACCAAGCACATCAGAAAAATTATTTGTCTTTTATACAGCAAAAAGGCGTTAGTTTAACAAGTCTTCGTCCTGTAGGTAAGGCAAAGATTAATGGAGATGAAATTGAAGTTATCACGTCTGGTGAAATGATTGATGCCAATGAAGCTATCGTTGTATATAAAGTAGAAGGTAATAAAATTTTAGTAAGGAGAGATAATCATGAGATCAGATAGTATAGAAGTTTCTAGTTTTTTACCATTAATTGTAATCGTTAGTATTGTTATTGCAATTTTGGCAATCTTTTTGACATTTGTACCTATTGGATTATGGGTTACTGCACATTTTTCAGGTGTTAAAATAAGTGTTGCTACATTAGTGGGAATGCGCCTACGTCGAGTAGCACCGTATCGTATTATTAATCCATTAATCAAAGCAACAAAAGCAGGATTAAATATTGAAATCAATAAATTGGAAGCACACTATTTAGCTGGTGGTGATGTGAATATGGTCATTGATGCGTTGATTGCAGCACAACGTGCAAATATCGATTTGGAATTTGAACAAGCAGCAGCAATAGACTTGGCAGGTAGAAATGTATTTGAAGCAGTTCAAGTAAGTGTAAATCCAAAAGTAATTGAAACACCAGTTATTGCAGGTGTAGCAATGGATGGTATTGAAATCTGTGCCAAAGCTAAAGTAACGGTTCGTGCTAATATTGAACGCTTGGTCGGTGGTGCTGGAGAAGAAACCATTATAGCTCGTGTAGGTGAAGGAATTGTCACAACAGTCGGGAGTGCACAAAAACACTCTATTGTTTTAGAAAATCCAGATTCTATTTCTCAAACAATTTTGCGAAAAGGGCTTGATTCCGGTACGGCTTTTGAAATTTTATCCATTGATATTGCTGATGTTGATGTTGGCCGTAACATAGGTGCAAAATTACAAGCTGAACAGGCAGAGGCTGACAAAAAAATAGCACAAGCTAAAGCCGAAGAACGCCGCTCATTTGCGATTGCACAAGAACAAGAAATGATAGCAGAAGTGCAACGGATGAAAGCTAAGGTGGTTGAAGCAGAAAGTCAAGTTCCACTTGCCTTAGCTAAAGCATTGAGTGAAGGAAAAATGGGTGTTATGGACTATTATAAAATGAATAATGTTATTGCTGATACAAATATGCGTCAGTCAATTGCAGGACAAGAAGGAAACAATAATTTAGAAATTTAATGTTAGGAGAGAGGACTATGTTTGGTTTTTTAGAGGAAATTTTGTCTAGCTCATCAACTCGTCAAGAGCAGCGTACATCAAAAAAAGTTTACACGGAATTTTCTGGAAATAAGGCTAAACATCAAAACGTAAGAAAGAATCAACAAGAAAATGCTCGTATAAAAAAAAGAAACAAGCGTTCTTCTAAGAAACAACTTTCTCAACTCGAAAAAGATAATGTAAAAGAAAAGCAAATAAATCTTTCACATGATGTCAAACAGGTAACTGAAGAATTGTCTGCTCCTCTTGTTAGAACGCAAAGAAATATATCTAAAAAAAGTAAGACATCATTGAAAAAAGCCTTTATTTACAGTGAAATTTTCGGTAAACCTAAAGGATTACAATAGCTAGAGTATATCTTATTTTAAAGAAAATAACTAGGGTAGTGAAGATAAGTTCACTACCCTAGTTTGTTTTAAGAAATAAATTCTAACATTACAAATGGCTTTGGAGTGGTGCATTATTTGATACTCAAAGAATATAAATAGATAATTTTAAGTCAATAAGATAATTAAAGTATAATTTTTATGGTGTTACATTTATAAAATTTCACATGCATTTAATAAGATAGCTAGAGAACAATGATTTTTAATAGAAAGTATGTGAAAAAAGTAAGATTATCCATTGACAAACATAAAAAGTAGTGGCATACTGAAGAGGCATCTTATCAGGTGTGTACAATGGTGTACAAAAAAAGTTACAAGGGAGAAACACTATGATTGTAAAAAAATCTGCTGAATTAACACCAACAGAAAATTTTAGATATATTGCAGGAACATATTTACCTAGACCAGTGTATTTAGTGAATACGGTTTCTGAAAATGGAACGGTCAATATGGGACCATTTAGCTACTGTGGATTTATTAGTACACATCCACCAATGGTATCTGTGTCTGTTTTACGTAAAAAAGACGGAACACAAAAAGATACGGCAATTAATTTGTTAAGAACGGGAGAGGCTGTATTACATCTAGCTAATTCTGAAAATGTAGTTGGTATCCAAACTGTTTCTAAAACATTGCCTTATGGAGAGAGTGAACTGGATTTGAGTGGGTTTACATTGACTGATAGTCAAATGGTAGATGTGCCGTCTATTAATGAGGCGAGCGTTCGTTTAGAAACTAAAGTACATAAACATATCGAATTGCCAAGTACAGATTTGTTTATTTTAGAAATTGTTGCATTTGTATTTGAAGATAATATTTTAAATGATGAAGGAAAAGTGGATACATTTGCTTTAGATGTTATGGCAAAATTATACGGCAAAGAATATACGGGGATTAATGAAGTCGTTGAAATATCCAGTCGAAAAATCTAAATGAATAGAGAGCATAGAACTTTTTAGTAAAAGTAAAAAATCGTGTTGGGCATTATCCAACACGATTTTTTGATACTATTGTTCATTCTTTAAAGCAAGTGCTAGACCAATACCACCACCAACACATAATGTGGCTAGACCGTAATGTCCTTTTGTTTGTTTCAATGTATTAAGCAGTGTCACGACAATACGTGCTCCAGATGCTCCAATAGGGTGTCCTAAAGAGATAGCACCACCAAATTGATTTACTTTTGTCATATCAAAGTTTAGTTCATGAGCTAATGCTAGACTTTGTGCAGCAAAGGCTTCGTTAGATTCTATACTGTCGAATTGTTCAAGCGTTAGTCCGGTTTTTTTGCATAATTGTTCAATGGCATAGTACGGTGCAAATCCCATATATTTAGGGTCATTTCCAGCTTCGGCATAATCAATAATACTGGCTAAAATAGGGAGATGATGTTTTTGCGCAAAGGAACGTGTTGTTAAGACAAGAGCAGCTGCACCGTCATTTAAACTAGAGGCATTCCCTGCACTTACACTACCGTTTTCTTTAAAAGCAGGTTTTAAAGCACTAAGCTGCTCGATTGTGAGATGTTCACGAATGCCCTCGTCCTCTGTGATAGTAGTATGTCCTTTTTTAGTGTATAGAGTAATAGGTTCAATATCACGAGCATGGAAGGCTTTAGCTTGAGCGGCTTTTTGATGTGAATGCAATGCAAATTCATCTTGTTCCTGACGCGAAATTGAAAAGTGTTCTGCAACATGTTCAGCAGTTATTCCCATATGAATATGATGAAAAGCATCTGTCAATCCATCTTGTAAAATGCTATCTGTAACAGTTTGATGACCGTACCTTGCTCCAAATCTTTCTTTAGTTAAATAATATGGAGCATTCGACATGCTCTCTGTTCCACCTACTAACACGGCTTGTGCATCTCCTAATTTTAATGATTGTATTCCTAGAATAATTGCTTTTAGACCAGAACCACAGACTTCATTAATCGTCATGGCAGGTGTTGTGTGAGGAATTTGGCTATGTATTGAAATTTGTCTAGCAGGATTTTGTCCATTATTTGCTTGTAAAACATTTCCAAAAATAACATGTTGAATGGCTTCATTTGAAATATTACTTTCCTGTAAAGCGCCGCGAGCGGCAATAGTGCCTAATTCAACGGCAGATAAATCTTTTAAGACACCACCAAATTTTCCAATAGGTGTACGTTTTGCACCAACAATAACAATATCAGACATGTTTATTATAAGGAGCAGTACCATTTGCTGCTTCCTATATCCTTTCTTTAGTTTCGACTAAGCGTATCACAAATTGAGTGATTGAACTATGAAATAAAGAAAAATTTAATAATTTGTTAAGGGTAGTATTATTTGATACATTATTTATAAAAAAGAGCATACAAAAAGGAAACAGGAATATCAGGTAAAGTATAGAGATTATGGCAAAGTATTGATAAATTTTTAATTGAAAAGCAAGTGATTATGGACGGCTGTGTATGATAAAATGAAAATATTAAGATTTTCATAAAATAATAGCTATCTGTATAAAATTTGGTATGATAAGTACAGATGTTTGAGATAAAGGAGTCAAATTGTATGAAAATTGGAATTGATAAAATGGGATTTTATACTCCAGATGTGTATATAGATATGATCGAATTGGCAAATGCAAGAGGTATTGATAGTGGAAAGTATACTATTGGGCTAGGTCAAGAGAAAATGGCAGTAGCTCCTATTTATGAAGATGCGGTAACTATGGCAGCAAATGCAGCCTTATCCATTGTAGACAATGAAGATAGGGAGCAAATCGACCTTATTTTAGTTGGAAGCGAGTCAGGGGTTGATCAATCAAAATCTATAGCTATTTATGTGCAATCATTGGTAGGGATGAAACGTCGTGTTCGTGCAGTTGAATTGAAACAAGCATGTTATGGAGCGACTATGGGACTTCAAATAGCTAGAGAACATATTTTAGCCAATCCAGACAGTAAAGTACTTGTCATTGCTACAGATATTGCAAAATATGGCGTAAATACACCAGGCGAACCTACACAAGGAGCTGGTGCAGTTGCAATGCTATTGAGTAAAAATCCTAGAATTGCAGAAATTGAGCCGGAACATACATTTTATACAGAAGACATTATGGATTTTTGGCGTCCAGTGTATTCTGATACGGCATTTGCAGACGGAAAATTTTCAACTGAAAAATATATCGAATTTTTTGAAACAGTTTGGTGTGATTATACGCAATCTAGTGGAAAAACATTTGCTGATTTCACAGCTATTTGTTTTCACATGCCGTTTACCAAATTAGGATATAAAGCATTAACGCATGTATTAGATAAATATTCGGTAGATGAAACGGATAAAACACGCCTGTTAACTATGTACGAATATAGTAAATCTTATAATAAGCAAATTGGGAATATTTATACAGGCTCGTTATATTTAAGTTTAATGTCATTGTTGGAACATAGTACACAAAAACGTGGAAATCGTATTGGGTTATTTAGTTACGGCTCTGGTGCGATTGGAGAGTTTTTCACAATCAAGCTACGATCAGGATTTAAAAAACATTTACATCATGCACAACATAAAGCACTTTTAGACAATAGGGTAGCACTAAGCATTGATGAGTATGAACGTATACTAAATATGTCTTTAGCAAAAGACGGCACATATTTTGATACACAGGCTCCAATGACAAAGGGGAAAGTTGTATTAAGCCATGTGGAAAATCATCAAAGAGTATATCGACACAACAGTTAAGGAGTTTTGACTTTTTAAGTTTTGCAAATACTGGTATAATGTGACTACTGGAGATGATAAAATGAAGAAACTACAAAAAATTGTATTAGTATTGCAGCTAGTAACATTAGCTTTGCCGTTATTAGCAATGACAAGCGAGTATATTGCTAATAAATTGGAGGCACAAGAACATGACAGATAATAGACCTATTGGGTTTATTGATTCTGGATTTGGTGGACTAAGCGTTGTTCGAGAATCTTTATATCAATTACCTAATGAAACCATTTATTTTTTAGGTGATTCAGCTCGTTGTCCCTACGGGCCACGTACACCACAGGAAGTATTACAATTTACTTGGGAAATGGCTGACTTTTTAATGGAGAAAAATATCAAAATGTTAGTTGTTGCATGTAATACGGCAACTGCTGCTGCTTTAAAAGATTTAAAAGAAAAATTGCCTATTCCTGTTATTGGTGTCATTAATCCAGGAAGTCGAGCAGCGATAAAAGAAAGTAAAAACAATCATATTGGTGTTTTGGGGACTTTAGGTACAATTCGCTCAGGTGTTTATGAAGAAACGCTAAAAGGCAAAAAATCAGATTTAGAAGTGTCTAATTTAGCTTGTCCGTCATTTGTGGATATTGTTGAGAATAATCAAATGAATACGTTGGAGTCTTTTAATGATATTGAGCGGACATTACATGCATTAAAGTCAAAAGATATTGATACGTTAATTCTTGGGTGTACACATTATCCGTTATTAAAACCTACTATCCAAAAAATTATGGGTGAAGACGTAGTGTTGATTGACTCTGGAGTCGAAACAATTACAGATGTTAGTATGTTGTTAGACTACTTTGATATTTCTGCTGATGATACCAAAAAAAATAATCATCGCTTTTTTACAACTGGAGAAGCTAAACGTTTTGAAGTCGTTGCAAAACAATGGTTACACTTGCCAGAGTTAACAGTGCAAACTGTGAGGATTGAAAAGGAACAGGAGAAAAATAGCATGGAGAAAACAATTTTAGTTGCAACAAGAAATAAAGGTAAAGCTAAAGAATTTGAAAGTATATTTGGTAAAAAAGGCTACCGTGTTAAAACGTTATTAGATTATCCAACTATTGAAGATGTTGAAGAAACAGGAGTAACTTTTGAAGAAAATGCACGTTTAAAAGCTGAAACAATAGCACAACAATTACAAATCATGGTTATTGCTGATGATTCAGGTTTAATGGTTGATGCTTTAAACGGACAACCGGGAGTGTATTCTGCTAGATATGCAGGCGAACCTAAGAATGATGCAGCAAATAATGCAAAATTATTGGCTGAGTTATCAGAATATCCAAATGCTTCTCGTCGTGCAGTATTCCATTGTACTCTTGTTTTAGCAATACCTAATCAAGAATCTATTGTAGCAACGGGAGAGTTGGTAGGTGAAATAGCACGTGTACCACAAGGCGAAAATGGATTCGGATATGATCCTTTGTTCTACGTTCCAGAATTACAAAAAACTACTGCTCAATTAAGTGCTGATGAGAAAAATAGTATTAGCCATAGAAAAAAAGCAATATCTGTTTTATTACAGAAAATTTCTGAACAGGGGTTATTGCTATGAAAGTATTAGTCATTAGTGATTCACATGGCATTACATCGGAATTAAGCACACTTATCGCAGATTATCGTTCACAAGTAGATTACATTGTCCATTGTGGAGATTCTGAATTAACTAGCCATGATACTTTATGGGGATTAACAGATAGCGTTGTAAAAGGAAATATGGACTTTGATTCTGGATATAAAACAGAAGATATTTTACAAACAAAGGATTATCGTTTTTTTGTAACGCATGGGCATTTGTATGATGTTAATTTTGAACGATACAAACTTGCTGATAGAGCAAAAGAAGAGCATTGTGCATTTGCTTTATATGGACATACTCATGTATTAAAAGTTGAAGTGATTAATCATGTGATTTGTATCAATCCAGGTAGTTTCAATCGTTCTCGTGGACCAATTCAAGAAAGAACATTTGCCGTGATTGATGTCAGTTTAACACAAGCTATTATTCGATATTATCGAGCGGATAGAACATGTATAGATGAGTTGACAGAAATTTATCGTTTAACATAATTTTTTAATGTAGAAAAGGAATGAAACATGAAGCAATATTTAGAATTTTTACATACGATTTTGGAAAAAGGTACTGAAAAATCAGATCGTACAGGCACAGGAACGTTAAGTATTTTTGGTTATCAAATGCGTTTTGATTTACAAAAAGGATTTCCTATTGTGACAACAAAAGCTGTGCCATTTGGCTTAGTAAAGAGCGAATTGATTTGGTTTTTACGTGGGGATAATAATTTAAAATATTTATTGCAAAATAATAATCACATTTGGGACGAGTGGGGCTTCAAGCGATACGTTGAGAGCGAAGATTATAAAGGTGAGGATATGACTGATTTTGGTCGCAGATGTTTAGTTGATGAGGCATTTAATGACGTCTATCAAACTGAATTAAAAAAATATTGTGATGCGATTTTAACAGATGATGCTTTCGCCAAGAAACATGGCACTTTAGGCAATATTTATGGTGTCCAGTGGCGTAAATGGAAAACAAGTAACGGACAAGAAATTGATCAAATTCAGCAAATTATTGATACATTGAAAATTAATCCTGACTCAAGACGTTTGGTTGTATCTGCTTGGAATCCTGAAGAAGTTCCAAGCATGGCTTTACCACCGTGTCATACAATGTTTCAGTTTTATGTGATTGACGGGAAACTAAGTTGTCAGCTTTATCAACGTAGTGCAGATGCATTTCTAGGTGTTCCATTTAATATAGCAAGTTACTCTTTATTGGTGCATTTAATTGCTAATGAGGTAGGTTTAGACGTAGGAGAATTTGTACATACAATTGGAGATGCTCATATTTACAGTAACCATATTGAACAAGTAAAAGAACAGTTATCACGCACACCGTACGATTTGCCTACTTTAATTCTGAAAAAACCTGAATTATCGCTATTTGATATTGAAAAAGAAGATATTGTATTAGATAATTATCAAAAACATCCTAAAATTTCTGCACCTATTGCGGTTTAGTAAATGGATACAGTATGTCTCTTTTTAAGAAAGTGGTAATATACATTGACGATTATGTGTAAAAAGTGGCATAATATAATTTGTGAACAGTTCTATTGAGTGATATTCATCTGAACAGTTCTAATCGTTTTACATGATGATAAATCAATGACATAAAGTTAGGAGGAAAGATGGAAATGAAAATAGCCATTGTAACGGATAGTGTTGCATATTTAAGCCAAGAAGAATGTCAAAAGTCCAATATTTATGTATTGCCTTTATCAATAGAATTTGATGGTAAAGTATATGTTGAAGGGGAAGATTTAACACCTACAGAATTTTATGATTTGGTTAGAGGAACTAAGAATTTACCAAAATCATCACAACCTTCAGTAGGTAGTGCACTAGAATTGTATCAACAATTATCCAAGGAATATGATGCAGCAATTGCAATTCATTTGTCTAGTGATATTAGTGGAACGTACCAAACTGCAGTGAGTTTAATGGATGAATTTAGCCCATTTAAGATTTTTGCTGTAGATTCAAAAAGAGCATGTGGTTCCCAAAGTCAATTAGTTAGAGAGGCTGTTCGTTTAACGCAAGAAGGATATTCTCCAGAAACTATTGTTGAACGTTTATCACGTATGATAGAACACCAAACAGGGTATTTTCTTGTCGATGATTTGATGCATTTACAAAAAGGAGGGCGTCTATCAACTGGAGCTGCAGTTGTTGGCTCGATGCTTAATATCAAACCTATTTTGACAATTAATGGACCTATTACAGTTGCTGAAAAAATTAGAACATTTAAAAAGGGAATTACACGTATTACAGAATTATTTGAGCAATTTAAAACAGAATATGATGTTCCTTTTACGGCTACAATACACCATGCCAATCGTTTAGAATTTGCTAAAGAGTGGCAAATTGAATTACAAGAAAAATTTCCTAATGATACAATTGAAATAGTTGAATTTGGACCGGTTATTGGGACACATCTAGGTGAAAAATCTATAGGACTTATTTTTGGTCCAACAATGAGCGAATAATGTTATTATTTTATATTTTATTTCTATTAAATGAATGTATTTTATATACTGCTTGATTTGTTTAAATGAAGCAGTATTTTTGTGTTCTGGTAAATAACAAAGAATGACTTATATACTAAGAGAAGTAAATCTATTTTTTATCAATACGCTATAACAAGCCTTATTATTTTCATTCAATGATAATAAAGCCTTTCATATCCATTATGATGTTTCGTTAGTATAGCCATTAAACCAAAGGAGAAATCTTTATAATATATAAAAAATAGGTCTAAATCAAAGTGTTAACTTACAAAAAATAATTTCTATAAAGACATTTAGTTTGTAAAGTGAAGAAATCGTAAAATTATACCTCGAATTGTAAAGCCAAGTGCAACAGTACATGAAAAATACTAAAGTCACAGTCTATGTCTGTGTGCGACATAGTTGTTTTGTAATGGAATAGGTGTAACGGTCAAGGTAATAGCGTAGCGAACCTTTACGGTTACACCTATTCTGTTATAGTTTATGTCGTTGCACACAAACGATTAAACATAGTATGAGGTGTATCATAGTCTAGTAGACGTCTAGGTCTATTATTTAACGCATTTTGTATAGTTGTTATCATTT